>CANOID010000010.1 GCA_947565985.1 uncultured Lachnoclostridium sp. | reverse complement strand
AACAAGGGACTGTGGAAAGTGGATCATTTCAACTCCACTTTTTTCACAGCCCCTTTTCTTCTTTTTAAAGTGAACTATTAATCGAAGCCCCTTTACCTTTAGGTGATGGGTAGTTCACAGCATACATTCAATAAGAGATGTGTTCGCTGGAAGATAAATTTCTGCTATTTTATGCGTTTCTGAACCATACATATGTTCAGCAAATATATTGCAAACTGTATTGTGTGTTTCCATAGTGTATTTTAAGTTAAATACTTTAGCGATGCGATTGAACAATGCTGGTGATATAGAGCGTCCCCATTCTTCAGTATCATTTTCATTAATAAGCTTTGGTGTAATATTAAGGGTTTTTTGGGTTACAGTATTGTATGCTGTAAGTGCAATAAATCCAGTAGCATCATCAATAGAGACACAAAGCTCACATACATCGGTTTTATCAATGTAGAAATCCGAAGCTTTAAGAAGACCCTGGTCAACACTTGCAAATGGGTCAAAAAGGTCTAAAATTATACGGTCACTGTCATTGGTAATAAGAGTTATAAGCTTATCAATACTATTCTGGTTCATCACATCACTATCTACAGCTTCTCTGTTGTTATTCAGAAAATCAACCAGAGTGTCAACTTCTTTCTGGGTTAGTAAGGAAAAACTTGGCTTTTGTATATTGCTCATATTAATACCTCCAAATATATTATGTAGTTTGACCAAAGGATAATTTGAAAATTAAAACATTACACATAATATTATACATATAAGAGGCTAATCTTTCAAGTATATATAAATAAATTTATTAAAACTGGACATAATATTTGTACACTATGACTGTTAATAGTAACTATAGGAGGTTTATTATGACTAAAAAGAAAAAAATAGAGGTAAAGACTGTAGACGATATTAAAAAACTTGAAAAAGCAGAACAGGCAAAGTGGGAAGTAGCAGTCGAGCTGGGACTTTTTGACAAGGTAGCAGATACTGGATGGAAATCGCTCACATCAAGAGAAAGCGGAAAGATTGGCGGAATACTGGCGGCAAGACATAGGAAAAGACAAAATTTATCTTCTTGACAAATATATACTGCTGATATAAAATATTCCAATAAAAGTAACAGTAGTTTATTTTTGATAATTTTGGAGAAATTTAACATGAGAGTAACTTTAAAAGATGGTTCATTTAAGGAATATAATTGTGCAATGTCTATTATTGATATTGCAGCAGATATCAGTGAAGGACTTGCAAGAGTTGCATGTGCGGCAGAAATTAACGGACAAGTAGTTGATTTACGCACTGTTGTAGACAATGACTGCGAGTTAAACATACTTACATTTGACAGCGAAGATGGAAAAAAAGCTTACCGTCACACATGTGCACACGTTATGGCACAGGCAGTACAAAATCTTTATCCAGATGCAAAACTGACTATTGGACCTGCTATAGATAATGGCTTTTATTATGACTTTGATATGCCAAGTCTTTCCAGAGAAGACCTTGATGGTATTGAAAAGGAGATGAAGAAAATTATCAAGCAGGGTGACAAACTTGATAGGTATACGCTTTCAAAAGAAGAAGCGGTAAAGCTTATGACAGAGCGTGATGAACCTTATAAAGTTGAGATGATTAATGAACATCCTGATACAGATACACTTACATTTTATAAACAGGGGGACTTTATAGAATTTTGTGCAGGTCCACACCTTATGAGTACAAAACAGATAAAAGCGTTCAAGCTTATATCATCATCTGGCGCATATTGGAGAGGTGATGAGCACAACAAGATGCTTACACGCATTTATGGAACTGCTTTTAATAAAAAGCAGGATTTAGAGGAATACCTTGCATACCTTGAAGATATAAAGAATCGTGACCACAATAAACTTGGACGTGAAATGGACTTATTTACCACTGTAGATGTCATAGGTCAAGGACTTCCTCTTATGATGCCAAAAGGCACTAAAATGATACAGAAGCTTCAACGCTGGATTGAGGACCTTGAGGACTATGAGTGGGGATATGTAAGGACAAAAACACCTCTTATGGCAAAGTCAGATTTATATAAGATTTCAGACCACTGGGGTCACTATAAAGAAGGAATGTTTATCTTAGGTGACGATGACGAAGACGAAAACGGCAACAGTGTTTCAGGCAACGATATATTTGCACTGCGTCCTATGACATGTCCATTCCAGTACTATGTGTATAAGGCAAGGCAGAAATCATACCGTGACCTCCCTTACAGAATGGGTGAAACTTCTACTATCTTCCGCAATGAGGATTCGGGCGAGATGCATGGTCTTACACGTGTGCGTCAGTTTACTATTTCAGAGGGGCATCTTATCTGTACTCCAGAACAGATTGCAGAGGAGTTTAAAGGCTGTGTTAAACTTGCAAGATACTGCCTTAAAACGCTTGGTGTTGAAGAGGACGTGACATATCGAATGTCCAAATGGGACCCTGAAAAGCCTGATAAATACCTTGGAACGGCTGAAGAATGGGACAGAGTAGAGAATTCAATGCGTGAAATACTTAATGATATAGGTCTTAATTATACAGAAGAAAAAGGCGAAGCTGCTTTTTATGGACCAAAACTTGATATCCAAGCTAAAAATGTCTATGGCAAAGAAGACACAATGATTACTGTACAGCTTGATATGTTTCTTTCAGAACGTTTCGATATGTATTATATAGATGAAAATGGTGACAAAAAACGTCCATATATTATACACAGGACATCAATGGGATGCTATGAGCGTACACTTGCATGGCTTATCGAAAAATACGCTGGCAAATTTCCAACATGGCTGTGTGCGGAACAGGTACGTGTGCTTCCTATATCTGAAAAATTTAAAGATTATGCTGAAAAAGTTCTTGCAGAACTTAAGAAGAATGGCATAGATGCGACTGTTGACAACCGCTCTGAAAAGATTGGATATAAAATTCGCGAGGCAAGGCTTGATAAACTTCCATATATGCTTGTAGTAGGTGCACAAGAAGAAGATACAGGAAAAGTATCTGTGAGAAGCCGTTTTGCGGGAGATGAAGGACAAAAAGACTTACAGGTATTTATAGATGATATATGTAAAGAAATACGCACAAAAGAAATACGTGAAGAAATATCAAAGCAAGACAATTAAATTTTTAATAAATTATAAAACAGGTATTGGATATACTGCATCCAATGCCTGTTTTTTTATATAATTAAAGATATTGGAATATTATGCCGAAGTAATTGTTAGAGTATTGTTACAAGACATTATTTAACAGGAAAGGTGCAATTAATTAAGGTGTGAAATCTATGAATGTAAACAGTATTATGTACCAGACCAGTAATACTTCTGGAATGGGAAACATATTTAACAATGGCTCATTTTTATCTATTGGAAACAAGGGTCAGATTGTTGAAGGTGTGATATCTAAAGTATCAGATAAGATTTCCATCAACTTTAACGGAGTTGAGGTATCAGTTCCTCACTCCGCAGTACGTGAAGCCACGGAGGGTGAAACAAGAAAATTTCAAATCATGGATGTATCGAAAGACAGCATTGTACTGAAAGAGGTTGGAAATTCTTACAACCAAGGTGTTACCAGAGCAATGGTAAACACGAAAGCACCAGACAGTGTGGGTGCTAGTGGCAACCGTTTAAATGAAAGTGCACAAGTGGCTGCTGGAGAGCAGGAAGCTGCCAAGAACATAGCTATTCTTACGGGGGAAGATTATAAAGAAATTGAGGAGAAAGAAGGAGCTATAGATGGCGAAGAAGAATTTACAAGCCTTGAACGTGCACTTGAACGGGTAAAAGAATATAAAGAATGGGAAGCAAACTGTAAGGAGAGCAATGAAGAACTGTGCAAAGAGCTTGCAGAGGGTCTTGAAAATGTCCAGAAGTATGGCTTTTTAGACCAAAAAAGTGAATCTGAGATAGCACAGATTCTGCGCGATGCAGATATTCCTGCTACATTGGACAATATATCAAAGGTAGTTTCGGCACTTAAAATGAGTCAGATGGCAAATGTGATGTCCAATGATGTAAAGTCATATATAATTAGCAAGGATATGTCTCCTACAATTAAGAATATTTACCATGGACAGTATTCTGGCAGTGATGCATTTGACGGGGAAGTATATGACAACGAAGCATGGGATTTGCTTGAGAGTCAGATTAAAGATATAATTAATTTAACAGGGCTTGATTATGAAACGGCAGCAGAAGATGCAAAGTGGCTTTTAGCTAACGACCTTCCGATGACCGCAGAAAATCTTAAAACCCTTGATGTATTGCGTGATATTAAGGAAAATATGACACTTGATAAGGCACTTGTACAGATTGTGCAAGCTATGTCAGCAGGTAATGAGGCAGAAGATGCACTTCTTGATACCTCTAAGTTTATCATAGCAAGAGATATACTTAATGATTTCCAGTCTGTTACAGACAATGATATAAGAGCTGCTTTAAGTATGGCAGAAAATAACAATATAGCACAAGATAATTCGAGTGTTGTCGGAGCAGAAATTAACCTAGAGCTTATAAAACAAGCGAAAAAAGACAGTGAAAGCACTACCATTAAAGATACAACCATTATACCAAATGCTGTTATAGATGGAATGTCTGAACAGGATATACAAGCAGTTACAGCTAAAAGGCATATAACAGAGATTTGTCTTAAGATGACAGTGCAGTCAGCTACACTTATGGCAGAGAAAGGCATAAATATTGAAACTGCACCTCTTGAAGATATTGTTAAAGAGCTACGGGATATAGAAAATTCTTATTATATAGCACGCTTTGGTGCATCTGGTGATATAACTGAAAAAGAACTTGGGATTATGCAGGAAGCCCTGCAAAAAACCTCAGATATAGCTAATGCCCCAGTATCATTAATTGGCATTGGTGTAAGACAGATGAACCTTCTGTCATTTAATGAACTTCATGCTGCTGCCGTCAGTGAGACTTCACAGAAACAACAATTTATGGAAATTTATGAAAAGGTTGCGACAGAGCCCGGTGACAAGTATGGAGACTCCATTGAAAAAGCATTTGCAAGAAGTGTTCCTGATATATTAGAGAGCCTTGGTCTTGAAAATACACAAGCAAATGAAAGAGCAGTAAGAATACTTGGATATAACAATATGGATATAACAGTGGATAATATTAACGCTGTTAAAGATTATGATACTTCTCTTAACAGGGTTATAGACAATATGAAACCATCTGTTGTACTTGATATGATAAGAACTGGTGGCAATCCTCTTGACAAGACAATTAGAGAGCTTGACATAGAGCTTTCAGAGATTGCAGCAAAAAAGGATATTTCATCAGAGGAAAAATACAGCAGATACCTATGGCAGTTAGAGAGAAGCAATTCTATAACAGAACAAGAAAGAGAAGGCTACATAGGTGTATACAGACTTCTTAACAATATAGAAAAAACAGACGGTGCAGCAATAGGAGCCGTTATGCAAAGTAAAAGAGAGATGACACTTGGCAACTTGCTGACAGCCGTAAGAAATGTTAAAGGCGGAAGAATTGATATAAAAGCAGACTCTAACCTTGGAGGACTTGACAGCTTGGTATACCACAGCAAGTCAATTACTGCACAGATTAGCAACGGTTTTAATTCCGAACAAAATAAAAACAGTGGATATGATGGTAACAGGTATTACAAAGGGCTTGTATCAGAAGCTATTGACAATATCACTCCTGACAGTGTTAATGAATTATCTGATGGTGATATGGAAAAACTGCTTAACACTTCACTAGAAAAGTTTGCTGAGAAGATGAAATCTTCGTCAGCAGGAAAGAAGCTTGTAAAGGAATACTATGAAAAACAGGCAGAAGAAGTACGTGAAATAATAAATAATCGCGCTGATGCAGAAGAATATCTTAAAAGTATGCAGATACCTGTTACAGTTGCTGCTTTAGGTGCTGCAGAACGTATGCTTGAAGAAGGATACAACCCAATAAAAGACTGTTACAACAGAAGAAATATTTTAAGAGATAAAGAAAAACAAGAATTTGAAAAAACAGCGGGCAGAATGGCAGATGCTCTTGAATCAGAAGACGGGATTAAAAAAGAGTGTGAAAAAACCAGCAGATATATGGAAGAAATTCTTGCAAGGTCTTATGCTGCACCTGATATTTCCTCTGATGAACTTATGCATCTTAAGATGCTTGGCAGGGGAATACAGTTAAATGGTATGATGACAGGCAGAAGAAGTTATGATATTCCAATAGTTACAGGTGATACAATTACAAATATGAATGTGACTATTGTAAATGGCTCTGGTGATAAAGGCAAGGTACAGGTCTATGTAGACAATACTAAAAATGTACCAGAAAGTGTCAGTGCTTTAAATATATCAGCAGAGTTTAGGGTATCAGGTGATGCATTAAAAGGTTTTATACTGTGTGGCAACAGACAAAACTATGAGGCTGTTAAAGAAAACAGTGGTAATTTAGAAAAGGCTTTAAAAGATGCAGGTTTCACAGTGAAAAATATTTCTTGTAGTATTGGAACTGCTTCACGTGGAAACAATGCTGGAGCTAAAATTGACAAAGATAATATTTCTACAGCAGACCTATATAAAGTAGCAAAAATTGCAGTAAAGTATCTTTCAAACATAATAAACAATAATATTAATTAACTGAACAAGAAAGGGTGATTATTCAATGAAAATCAATCATAATATTTCAGCACAACTTGCAAATGTAAACTTAAAGAAAGATGAAGCTAGGGTATCAAACAGCCTTGCAAAATTGAGTTCAGGATACAAGATTACAAAAGCGGCTGATGATTCAGCAGGGCTTGCTATATCTAACAAGATGCGTACACAGATAAGGGCGTTAGACCAAGCTTCAAGAAATGCTGAGGACGGACAGTCTATTGTGCAAACTGCTGATGGTGCTTTAAATGAAGTTATGTCTGTATTGCACCGTATTCGTGAACTTGGTGTACAGAATGCGAATGACACATACACACTTGAAGACCGTGCGGCTTCACAAGCTGAAATAGACCAGTTGCTCGATGAAATAGACCGCATCTCAAGTACCACAGAATTTAATGGCAAGTCACTCTTAGATGGCTCATCATCAAGAACAGTAACAAGTAGTATAGACGGCATTATTGCAATGAAAGCATCAATGGAAGTTCCAAAAGGTACATACACTTTTACTGTAGATGAAGTTCCAACACAAGCGGTTGTTGAAGATTTTTCATATACGATACCTTTAAGTGGCACCAGCCAGCTTCTTATAAATGGTACTCCTATAGAGCTGTCTGCATCTGACACAGATGAAAGTGCTGAAGCAAAGATTATTGATGCATGTAGTAAAATGGATATTGATGCACAGTGTAATGGAGGGTCAGTTACCCTTACAACAAAAGCAACTGGAAGCAGTCAAAGGATAATTATTAGTCAAGGGGAGTCATCTGCTTCATCAACTGGAACAGATGCACAGTTGACATTGGCTCAAAACGATGACGATGTAGAAGGTGGTTTTTCAGAAAATGCCAAGGTTTCGGCTAATGGCAGCCAAGTTACTATAAGGGATAATGGTGGTTTTGAAATGTTTCTGGAAGTGCCCGCAACAAGTCCTACAGGTGAAAGCTTAGCAGGTGCAGAGGTTGAATTAAAAGTATATGAAGCGGGATATATGGGTATGCAAATCGGAGCTAACGAGTTCCAAGTATTAAATATGAATTTTGACGAAGTATCTTGCAATACTCTCTCACTTCGTGATGCTGATGGGCAAAACCTTATAAATGTGTGTTCACAGTATGGTGCAGGGCAGACGATTGCAGCTCTTGATGTAGCTATTCAAAGAGTTTCTGCAGCACGTTCAGAGCTTGGTGCGTACCAAAACCGCCTTGAAGACACAGTATCAAGCCTTGATGTAGCAGTTTACAATGTTACTAATTCAATGTCACGTATAATAGATACCGATATGGCAGAAGAAATGACACAGTATACACAGCTTACAGTGTTGCAGCAGGCAGCTACATCTATGCTTTCACAAGCTAATAACAAACCACAAGAGATAATGAACCTTCTCCAAGGAATGTAAAATGTAATGTAATTAGAAAGGCTGGGCTATGGATAAAAAACAGATAAGGGAATATACAGCTCGCATTTCACAGGCAAACAAAAGTGAGCTTGTAAATATAGTGTATGAGCTGTTTATATACAGTATGGATATGGCAAGGCAAGCGTTTAATGCGGGTGACAAAGATATGGCTGTAAAGTATCTAAAAAAGGCTCAGGAATGTGTTTGTGAATTAAAAAGGAACTTAAATTTCCACTATGAAGTTTCATATAATCTGGCAAGCCTTTACAGATATGTACATGAGCAAATTATAGCATCTATTACAAGGCGTGTTCCTGTAAACTTCGATGAGATTAATAAGGTTATGACTGCACTGCAAAATGCATTTATAGAGGTTTCAAAGCAAGATGCATCTGGTGCAGTTATGCAGAATACACAAAAGATATATGCAGGACTTACTTATGGAAAAGGAAAACTAAATGAAGTATTTATGAATGCAAATGAGAAGTCAAGAGGATTTGTAGTATAATAACAACTAACTAAAGGCACTATCCTTATTTATACAGGAAGTGCCTTTTTAGGTTACACTATTATAAATGCTTACATCTGTGCTTTTATTTTTTCTACAGTTTCATTTATAACAGCATCATCTTTATTTGTCTCTGGTACATATTTAATAGTAATACCATCCTCCATATTACGTGGTATAAGGTGTACATGGAGATGGAACACAGTTTGTCCTGCTGCTTCTCCGTTATTTTGCAATACATTTAAACCATCATAGTTAAATGCATTTTTTATTGCAGCACCACACTTCTTTGCAACTTTAAAAATTTTTTCACAGTATTCATCAGGAAGTTCAAAGATATTGGCAGCATGTGTTTTAGGAAGTATAATTGAATGTCCTCTTGAAGCAGGTGAGGCATCAAGTATAACTTTAAAATCATCATCCTCATATATTGAGGCAGAAGGTATTTTGCCATGTGCAAGTTTGCAGAAAATGCAGTTGTCATCAATGTGGTTATTCATAATAATAGCCCTCCTTTTTTTATTATCTTTTAAATTGAAAAAGCGTGTCAAACATCCTAAGTATTTTAAAATCTCCTTTTGCAGTCAATTCTCCTGATAAAAATGCACCCTGTAAAGTGCTTTGCCCTAATACTATTTTATCTAATACTTTAGATGTTGTTCGCAGTATAATATCTGGGTCATCTTTTTGACCATAATAACAGTTTAAATCCCCATTGTCAGTTTCAACAATCATAGTACTACCTCTGTCTGCTATCTCTATAGAAAAAGACAGTGCAATCCCTGGCACAGTATGGAAATGATTTTCAAAGGTTTCTATATATGGTCCCTTATCATAAGGAGATTTGTCACCCATCATCCCACGAAACATCTGTGAAAGTTCTTTTATATCTTCTTTTTGCGTTTTAACATATTGGTCATTTGAAACATACATTGAAAGCTGCTCACTTTCTTGTGGTGTCAAGTTTATAGACTTAGGTTTAACTACATTATCAAGCACTGCATTAGTGCTTGAAGGAAATGAAATGACTTTCTTAGTAAATACCCTATAAAAATTCTCAGCCTTTTTTTCTATCAGGTATGAGTAGTCAGAATTAGTTTCAAAACGAGCAGTATTATTTACATATGCACTTATGCCATCGCACAATTTACCACCGAGAAGTTCCCATGCTTTTACAAGTGTAGTGTAGGCTTCTTTTTCACCATATGTTGTAGATATTGCTATTGGCATCATATACAAGCGTTTAATAGTGTCTTTATCACCATACAACCAGCATGAATCTAAAAATTGTTGTAAAAGCCCCCCTATGCCAAGCCATTCTATAGAAGCAGCAAGTATTACAGCATCTGCATCTTTCAGTGTAGTTGGCAGTGCAGAAATCCCACGTATATCCTCATATAGATTGTATTTTTTAACTTGAATATTTAGTTCGTCTAGAACCTGAGTTAATTTACTCATTACATAATTGGTGGGGTCTTCTATAAGCCCTCTCCCACCATAGTAAATATTAACATTTATCATTGATTTGTTCCTGCCTTTCTGCCAGAATTACCATTAATTCCAAATAATATGAATGTTATAATCAATCCACCTATAAAACCACCTATATGTGCAGCATTGTCAACTCCTTGACTTGTAAAGCCACCATATAAACTTAAAAAGACCATAAATAAAACACGCTTTAAGTCAATTTTTTCTGCTTGATGGTGTCTTATAAGCAGTATGCAGAGCAAAGAACCCATTATTCCAAATATTGCTCCTGATGCACCTATTGATTCTGTATAGTCATATTGTAGCATATTATAAATGATTGAGGTGCATCCTGCAATAATACCTGATAAAAAATAGATTATTAAATATTTAATCTTACCCATACATTGTTCAACATAACTTCCGATAAATAATAATACTATTGTATTATTCAATATATGGTCTGGCCCTGCGTGCAGAAACATACTTGTAATTATTCTGTAATATTGATGGTCATTAATAACTAAGTCCCATGACAATGAGCCTTTATCAATAAGTGAAACACCTCCTAAGGGTTTTGTTAATAAATCTGTCAATATAAAGACTATGATATTTATTACAACCATAGATGTGTTGGCAAACGTGGGTCTATTAGTATACTGTGTGTAATTATCCTTCGAATTATGTGCATATACTCCAAGATATTCTTCTATTGGTTTCTTAAGTCCTTCGTACATTGGCAGGCTGTTTCCATATGCAGATAGGCTTGGATATAATGGATTTATATGCCATAGGCATACGGCATTATCATACAAATCTTGTGGTGGTTTATTATTGCTTATAAAAATATAAAGGAAATGGTACAATTGACAGTTCTTGTGCATAAGAAAGTTTCTTATCTGCTTTGATATATATTGAAGCTGTTCAGATGTATATTTTACTCCAGAAGTTTCATCTAGTGTAACTATAACATATCCTTCGACATCCATGCTTATATCATTTTTAACCAACTTTATATTCACATGAGGTTCGGCAATATTTAACAGGAGTTTCTCATATCCCATCTGATTAAATATAAATTCAATTTCATTATACATATAATTGCACCTCCACATAGTCTTGTACTATGGCTATTATTCTAACAAAAAATATGTAAATAATCTATTAAAATTTGTCAGGTTATAGCAATATTAGCTATAACAGGTGTTATAGTGCCGAAATAAAGAATTATATGATATATGAAGCCTACTGTTAAATCATATATTTAAGATTTAATATTAAGAAAACTGTAGTAAACAGTTTAAATAGTATATTAAGAATGGAGGAATACTATGAAACAATTTTTGCAGGATTATAATATGGTCTTTGCAATGGCGGCTATAGGCTGTCTTACAGTTATGATGAAAAGCATTACGGCTATAGTATACTACAAACTTATTTGTCAAGCGGAACAAATGGGTACAAGTGATAATAAGTATATGAAGGCACTGGTAGGTAAATTTACTGCTTCATACAAATTAAAACGTGAGGTGCACAATGTAAAGTGTATAGTAGACAAAAGTATGTATCATATGCGTTTTTTCGGCATTTCAGCAGCAGGGCTAAAAAATACAGGAATTTATGGAATAGCTGTTGAATGTGTACTTCTTGTTGCAAGCCTGCTTCTTGGAATTTATTATCATCTGCCTTCAGAGTGGTACGCACTAACAGCTCTGTCTTCTGCTGCTGTTATAATACTTCTTGTCACATCTGAACTGCTGTTTCAAACACACAGGAAGTACAAGCTCCTTACCTTGCATATGACAGATTATCTTGAAAATATACTACAGCCTAAACTTGAAAAAGAATATCTCCATCCAGAAGAAGAGAAAAAATATCAGCATGAATATTTTGAAAACGATGAGCTTAAAGAGCAACAAGGTGAAGCTGCTGCTTCATTGGAAGACCTCAAACTATTTGAAGAGTTTGTAGAAGAATATTTGGCTGATTAAAAAAACTGGGTAAAGAAAGGCATGGTTGATGATATGGAAAAGAGATATAGTATTTCAGATGCATCAAGGCAGGTAGAGGTTGAAAACCACGTGCTTAGATACTGGGAAGAAGAACTTCTACTGCCTATTGAAAGAAATACAAAGGGACACAGGTTTTATAAAGAAAGTGATATACAGATGCTTAAAACAATAAAAGACTTAAAAGAACAGGGATTCCAGCTTAAAGCCATAAAGCTTCTTATGCCAGATATAGATAGGGTGCGTACAATGAGCCCACAGGAAGTATATCAACTTCGAGAAGAATTAAACCAACAAGTATTAAGGGAGGAAGAAGTGCAAGATAAGAATGTAGTGCCAATCCAGTCAGCAAAGCGTACACAAACGCCTGTTAAAAAGACAAGTGAAGAAAAGATGAAACAGTTTGAAAATATGCTGACACGTATGATTTCACGCATTGTCAGCGAAAATGAACCAGAGACAGAAAAACGAATATATGAAGCTGTAAGCACAAAACTTATGAAGGAGATGGATTATCTTATGAGGGAGAAGGAAGAAGTACAGGAAAAGCAGATGGCTCTGCTTCAACAGATACTTGCTGAAGTGAGAAAAGATATGCCAGAAACAGCAGAAATGGCAGCAAGTGACGAAACCAAGAATTTTGGAATTCGCCAGAAGAAAAAAGGAGAAAATAAAACAAAAAGACGAAAATTGTTTGCTAAGTCTGTTTAATAGTGTTATATTTATTTTATAATTAACTATACTCAGACAAAGGAGCAGTTTTATGGGGAAATTCATATTTAAAGAATGTGGTGAAATAACTGGGCTTTACCTTATAGAGCCTGCTGTATATGGTGACTCAAGAGGTTATTTTTTAGAGACATATAATTACAATGATTTTAAAGCGGCAGGACTTGATATGGTATTTGTGCAGGACAACCAGTCAATGTCTACAAAAGGAGTTTTACGTGGGCTTCACTTTCAAAAAGAACATACACAAGGAAAACTGGTGCGTGTAATCAGTGGTGAAGTATTTGATGTTGCGGTTGATATACGTAAAGGCTCAAAGACATATGGCAAGTGGTTTGGGGTAAATTTAAGTGCAGAAAAGAAAAATATGTTTTATGTGCCAAAAGGCTTCGCACATGGTTTTTACGTATTATCCGACACTGCAGAATTTACTTATAAATGTACAGACTTTTATGACCCATCATCGGAAGCAGGCATTAAGTGGGACGACCCTGTATTAAACGTAAAATGGCCCATACCAGATGGTGAAACACCACTTATATCTGAAAAAGACAGTAAAAATCCCATCTTTTCAGATAATATTTTCTTAAATTACTGATTATAAGGTTATAAGGAGAAAAACTATGAAGATGAAAAAGGTATTGATTACTGGATGCAACGGACAGCTTGGACGAGCTCTTTTTAGTCTATTAAAAGATACTAATATAGAAATGCTCAACACAGATGCAGATACACTTGATATATGTGACGCTGCACAAGTGGACAAGTTTGTGGATATGCACAAGCCAGATACAATTATAAACTGTGCAGCACACACCGCTGTAGACAAATGTGAAATTGATGCAGCCAATGCAGAAAGGATTAATGCACTTGGACCTAAAAACCTTGCTATGGCAGCAGAGAAAATAGGTGCACAGATAGTTCAAATATCTACTGACTATGTATTTGATGGTAATGCAAAAGTACCATATACAGAAGAAGACCAGACTAATCCACAAAGTGTATATGGAAAGACTAAGCTTGCAGGTGAACAAGCCGTTATAAATAATTGTAGCAGATATTTTATAGTGAGGACAGCATGGCTTTATGGCGATGGCAACAACTTTGTAAAGACAATGCTTAAACTTGCAGATGAAAGAGATATATTAACTGTAGTCAATGACCAGTATGGCACACCTACATCCGCAATAGAACTTGCCAGAATGATACTTTATATTATTCCATCTGGGGAGTATGGGATATACCATGGAACCTGTGAAGGGTATACAAACTGGTATGAATTTGCATGTGAAATAATGCAACAGGCAGGAAAAAAGACAAAAGTTATTCCTGTTGCAACAAGCGAATATAAAACAGAAGAAAAATCTGCAAAAAGACCAATGTATTCTGTGCTTGAAAATAAGAAACTTAATTCAATGGGAAATTATCGTATGAAAGAGTGGAAAGAAGCTTTTACAGAATATATGAAATAATATAAAATTATAAATTATAGTAAAAAATATCCAGCATAATTAATATGCTGGATATTTTTTTACTTTAGACATTAATAATATAAATATTAAAAATATAATTAAAAATTTAATCCAAATATTAATACTTTAATCTAGTAATAATACAAAATAAAATATGGTAAATATTGACATAATACAGTTTTTATTGTACCATAAAACTAAACTATTAAGGAGGTGAACTGGCAATAGTTTTTGTATATTTTAACAAATTCAACTCAGAATGGAGGATAATTTATGAAAGGAAAAAGATTGTTTAGTATTGTTTTATCTCTCTTTATGGTAGTAACGCAACTGCCCATGTCTAATTTTCAGACAGCAACTGCCCAAGAAGTAAAAACCAAAGAGACAAAAGCAGAGGGAGCAAAAACTCAAGATGAAAAAAAGAAAGAAGAATTATTCAAACAATACTTAGAAGAACAAGGGACATTAGATGACAATACATCGTCTATTTCTTCTGATTCTGTCAGTGGTCAGCGAATGATTAAAAATGACTATCTGGAATTTATGGTAAATTCAGATGATGGACGCTTTACGATTGGCAATGTAGAAGGAAATCCTGATTATACAAGTGATAATAATCAAATCCTATTATATGGACATGCCAGCCCTTGGTCTTCATATAGTACAATACGTTTAGAATCAAGTCAAAATGAACGTAAAGATATCCAATTTAATTCAAATGGAAATACTGATTATGATGTCGAAAATAAAAAAGCAACAGCAGTAATGAACCTGACGGGTTCTTTTGATGGTGGTGAAGCATATAACTTTACTATTACACAGACATTAAGTTTCGTTAAGGGAGACAAAGAAAGAGAAGATACTGTTAAAATTAATTATGAAATAAAGAACAATGGAAATCTAATGCAGAGAGCTGGTGTGCGTATTATGGTGGATACTATGCTGGCTGCACATGATGATGCAACATTTAGAGTACCCGGATATGGAAATGTTCTGTCAGAGAGAGAATTTTCTGGTTCTGCAATACCACAATCATATCAAGTATATGATACTATTAATGACCCAACAACACTTGCAGTAGGTACATTATATCTTGAAAATGATAGAAAACCAGATAAAGTACAGTTTGCATATTGGCCTAATATTTATAACAATTATCATGATTATACAATACAGCATACCACCTTTGGTGACAGTGCCGTTGGTATTTATTTTAATCCTATGAATATGGAGCCATCAGATGTCACAAATGTATGTACATATTATGGTGTTAGTCCTAGCAAGGCTTCAGATATTATAGATATAACAGAAAATCAGTACAGTGTACTAGTCTATGACAGCGTTTCTCGTGAATATCTCAGTGATGCCTCTGTCACTATTAATGGTCAAACAGTAACTACTGGAAGCAATGGTTTTGCCCTGTTTGAAGATTTTGCTGCAAATAACAACAGAACCACGACAGTAACTGTTAGCAAAGATGGATATGAAACAACACAGGTATTGCGAAAGATACAATGTGGAACGTTTACAGGAATAGGACTTGCCCCTTCTAACAATACAAAACCGTCTATTTTAAGCGCTATACTACAGTCTGGCAACAATGACCTTTATGACTTGCTTACTACTTACGTGTACTATGATGAAGCAAAAGAAAATGAAACATCTGATGCTGCTGTTTCTATAAAGGTTACTAATTCAGGCAGTGCAGATTCTTACCGTCTTATACAAGATGGAGAAATAAAATATGAAAGTACAGATGGAACATTTACTATTCCTATAATAACAAAAGACAAAGATGGCAATACATATGATAAACCTCGTATATGTGGCTTCTCTGCTGGCGAAAATGTTACTTTGGAACTGATAAAGAATGACGTTATAACAGACAGTGCAGAACTTGCATTAAAGATTAGCAAACCTGTAGTAAAATTTTCTAAAAGTGGTTCACTGTCAATAGGCGGCAACATAAACTTTAAAGTCCCAGAAAATATACCAATTTTTGCAGGAGCAGATTTTAAATTTGGTGTTAATGATAATCTTCCAGTCCATATAAGTATATCAGATGATGGCAAAATTAAATTTGGCGTTACTGATGATTTGAATGATAATTCAAACCTTAATGCATGGGACAAATATAAAAAGTCTTATCGTGATGCATTAAATCAGATAGATAGGATAAAAAATTCAGGATTTGGTGCAGCCCAGTGGGGAAATGATAACTGGCTAAAAGGAAAGAGCTATGGAGCAGGTAAAATTGAATTTAACTGCGATATTATGGGATATGGTGAAGGAGTTATTGACTCTGATGGCAATGTAAATGCTGAAATAGGACTTGTTCTAAAAGTATCAGAGGGCAAGTCATATACACACTATTTTTACATTGGAACACTTCCTGTATATCTGACTATTGGTGAAAAAGGTGAAATAGCAACACAGATAAAAGGAAACATTGAAATTAACGACGGCAAACTAGTATTTACTGGTGGCGATTGCACTATTGAACCATCCTTTGAATTGAATATTGAAGGCGGCGCCAGTGTAAAAGGTGCAGCTAGTGTTTCGGCAGAGGGAAAAGCAAAACTTAACACTCTTTACAGATTTAGTGATAATTACAGTAAAGTGTGGCTGACTGGAGAATTTAGTATAAAAACAAAATTGCTAATGTTTGAAGAAAAAACAATAGTACATAAAGAAAATGAATGGATTTTATGGGATAGCAATAATCCTTATAATATGATAACTCCAGATTCCTCAGCTACACACATGGATTCTTCCTTTGTGTTATCAGAAGGAAATACATCAGGCAATGATGAGTTAAGTTCTATGTATACTGATGTCAAAGAAGTTACTACTGCTAATGGAAGCAAATACCGCTTCTTTCTTGCAGATATCAGCGAAAGGGAAGACCAGAACCGCACAGCCATTGTATATCAAAAGTACACTGATGACACATGGTCAGATATTATAATTGTAAATGATGATGAAACAGCTGATTTTGATTTTGCACTTGCAGTTAATCAAAATAAAATCTATGTTGCTTGGGAAAATATGTCAAGAAAATTTGACAGTAATGTGCAATTAGAAGATATGATTCAAAACTGCCAGATAAAACTGGCTTGCATAGATACCGCCAACAATGATAATTATTCTGAATTATATGTATCATCTGACAATAATTCAAAAGGTGCATTTTTCCCAGCAGTTGCTGTATCATCAAATGGAGATATAAAAGTTGCATGGTATAGTAACTCTGAAAATAATATTATAGATAGCACCAAAAAAGGCATAGACACTATTTATAGTGTAATAATTCCTGATGGTAGTGGTTCTGTTACAGCTCCAGAAGCAAAAGAAATAACACAAGGACGTGTTGTTTCACTGGCAGTAGGTAATCTTGGAACAGAAGATACTATTATTTATGCACTGGATAATGATGGCAACTTCGAGACAGAAGAAGATATTACACTTCACAAATATACAAATGGCACTGATACTATACTTGTCAATACAGACTCTGCTGCAATAGGCATAACGGCATCTAATGCAAAATTTGCAAAACTTGATGGAAAGACAACTGTATTTTATTATCACAATGGAAATATCGCTTATATAACTGAAGACAATAGTAATCCAAGTTTTGTATTTGATAAAGATAATGTACCTATTGGTATTAGTGACAGTTTTTCTGTATTGTCAGATAGCACTGGAAATAAATCTATGGTTTTATGGAAGAGTGCCAATGAAAAAAATGATGGCGAAGATATTTATGCTTCTAGATACCAAAATGGTAAATGGTCAAAGCCATATATTTTAAAAAGCGTTAACGGAAATAATGTAAGTGTTCCATCAGGAAGTATTGAAAATGATGGTACAGTTTCAATATCATATGGTTATACGGAATCTTCCAGTGGAATTGCATATACAGTAACAGAAACTATAAATGACCAGACAGATATTTCACTGGACAATATTAGCATTGTACAGGAAAATGTTAAGCCAAGTGCTAATTTAGACTTTGATATTTGTGTATCTAATAGGGGTAATACGGATATTAGTTCTTTTAATTTTACAGTTTTAGATACGGATGGCAACACTGTAAAAGAAAATACTACAGTATCACTAGATATAGGCGTTGGTGAAACGATTTCCCATTCTATTCAAAATGTATTTACAGTTCCAGAAGATATGACTGGTTTAAAAGAATACAGGGTATTTATTTCTGTAGATGGTGAAGCAGAAGAAACAAAGTTAGACAATGAAAATACATTCTCAATTGGATACACAGATATCTCTGTAAAAGAAATTGGTAAATATATGATTGCAGGAGATTCATATATGTCCCTGCAAGTTAGCAATGAGTCCGCCTTTCCATCAGAGGAAACAAGAGTTAAAATACTAGCTGACAGTATGGATGGACTTATTATCTATGACAAACTTATTGGTACACTTGAAGCTGGTGAAGATAAAATTTATAATGTCAATGTAGAACAGCTATCCAATTCATCAATAGCTTATTTAGTGACTAGCAGCAGTTCAGAAGAACTGTCTTCTTATAACAATACAGAACTTGTTGTTGCTAATCCATCTGCAGACAGGTCTGCTGAAACAGTACGTTACAATTTTTCTATAACTGCACAAGAAGGCGGAAAAATCGTATGTGAAACTAATGAAACTTATAGAGCAGGAGAAGAAATCAATATTAAAGCAGAGTTTGCAGAAGGATATGAAGAAAAAGGGTATACATTTAAAGGATGGTATGCTAATGCAGGAAGTTTTGCAGATGCCTCAAGCTTAGAAACAGTATTTACCATGCCAGATCAAAATGTCGTAGTAACAGCAGGATTCGTAAGAAACCAAAATACAGGAATTTATATAGACAGTTCATATAATAACTTAGCTGAATCTTCTGATTTGCTATTATATGTAAATGGTTCTAATGTAAAACAAGCAGATAATACTAGAATTAACTTTAAACAAGGAACATACTATACTAAACTTACGGCCTCTAAAATTACAACTGTAAATAACAAAGGAAAAACAAAGACTAAAAATGGTAAACTTATAGCAGGTATTACATCTTCTTCTAATACACCATCTATTGTCAAAGGGAAAATTGTTGATACTGAGGCAGCTAAAATAGCAAAGGCTTCTATTAGCAAAGGGAAGATTAAAGTAACTGCCAAAGGTCAACCAGGAGTAGTATATCTTTGGATAATGGATACAGGGGATGAACATGCATCTGTCTATGCTAGAATGACAGTAAAGGCAGCACCATCTAAAGTACAGATATTCTCTAAATCCAGCAGTGATGAAGAATTTTCTTCTGACAACAAGAGTATTTATAAGAAAGATACTCTTGAAATTGGAAACCAATTAAGGTTGTATCTCTATCCAACTTATAAACTAAATAAGGTGTTTACCCAAACAAAAGACTCATCATTTAGTATAAGTGTAAATGATAAAGCCAAAGATTATTTTATGGTGGAAAAAGATTTATATGACCCATATTGCTTTATTGTTACTGCTACTGGATTAAAAAATAATAAAAAGACAGCAGGAAAGATTACAATAAAGTGTGACCAAAACGGAAAGAAAGCAGTATTTACGGCAACTGCCGCTAATAGTGTACAAAATATCACATTTGATTCACTTAATGGACTGGAAAAAGATACAGCAACAGGTTCAGCAATTTCAGGGCTTACAATTGCAAAATCAGACACAGTTAAAGCAACAGGAAGTTTTACTATAGTTACTACAAATAGCAGCAGTAATTTTACAACTACTGATAGACCAAGGTTATATGCAATGGGAAGTGAAACAGGATTTGATAATGCACAAATGATAAAAGGCAAAGTAAAGATTACAACAAGACCAGATTCAAACCAGAAAAAATTAAAGGCAAAACTGGGAAGCGACAAGAAAACTGTAACTGTTACAGCAGACAAGAAAACGCCGTCTGGAACAGAAGTATATTATTTGATAGTATACAACACTAAAGAAGGACGAGGTTATAAAGTATTAAAAATTACAGCTGTATAAACAGCCTATAATACTAATTTATAAATAAACGCAGAAAACCACCAGCATTATAATATTTGCTGGTGGTTTTCTGGTTAACAGTATTTTGTGTTTTACCTTACAGTTATCCTGCATGTGTCAAAACTGCCATTTGAAATAGTAGCCGTGATATATGCTGTACCCTTTGCTTTTACATAAATTTTGCCCTTAGATGAAACTGACACTATACTGCTGTCAGAGCTTTCAAATATTGGGATTTCATCTGTAATACTTGGTCGGAGTGTGTACTGAAGTTTTCTGCTGTCTCCAATATCTAGCTTATATTTGTCTTTGCGGAACTTTACGCTTACGGCTTTTGGAGTTACATCTACTGTGAACTTCAATGTATATGTAGTGTTTACAAACAGAAATACCGGTTCTTGTATTTTTATCGTAATGGTAGCAGTACCTACACCTACACCAGTGTATTCACAAGTGTTGTTTTCTCCCGGTGTCACAGTAAGAATTGATTCATCTGAACTTTTATATGTAACATCACATTCTGATGGTACTTTGAAAACAGTGAGAGTATCACTTGTGCCAGTTAAAATTGAAGCACTTTCTCTTTTTAGGAATGGTGATACATCTGAGGTACGCCTTCCATTATTAGATACGCCAGTTTTTTTGTTAAAAGTACCAGATGAGGCAAAAGCTTTATCACACGGAACCAGCATAATGGCAAGGAGCAAGGCCAGCATACAGATACGTGTTATCCTGCGCATTTTTTCCTCCTTTTTTAAAAATATTAGTATAGTCAAATATGATTACCAGTACTGTTTAATAGCTGCCTTAAATATATATACTATACTGTGTAGCATAATAAAAAATATAGGTGTCAGATTGGTGTCATATAAATTACTTTTTTTGCCATATTTATTTCTCAATTTTGTGTTATAATTAATTAATAGTAATAATAGTAATTTTAATAATTAAACGGAAAGGCATAAATTATATGCAGAAATGAGGTGTTATATGCAATATATTTTGATAGCAGATGATAATCCAGATATCACAGATATTCTATCAGTATATGTAAAGAAAGAAGGTTATGAACCAGTAGTAGCAAAAGATGGCATAGAAGCAGAAAAACTTTATGACAGTTATAAACCGTCAGCAGTACTATTAGATGTTATGATGCCACTCAAAGATGGTTACGAGGTATGCAAAAGTATTCGCAGTAAATCAAGTGTACCAATAATACTTATAACTGCACGTGGAGAAGATTATGATAAAATAATGGGCTTAGATATAGGCGCAGACGATTATATAGTTAAACCATTCAGTCCAAGTGAGGTTATGGCAAGACTTAGGGCAGTACTTCGCAGATTTGTTGCAACAGAAGTATCAGAAAATTCTGATACTGTACTTAGAATTAACAATATGACTGTTAATCTTGAAGAATACTCCTTTGCGATTGACAATAAAAAGATACCTCTTACAAAGAAAGAAATTGAAACAATGTGGACACTGGCAAGCAATCCTAACAAAGTATTTACCAGAGACAACCTGCTTGACAGTCTTTGGGGATATGATTATTATGGTGACAGCAGGACAGTCGATTCACACATAAAAAGACTACGTGCAAAAATTGACACCATAGAGCATCCAGCATGGACAATTAAAACAATATGGGGAGTCGGATATAAGTTTGAAATAAATGATAGTGATGTATAGTTGGAAAGGTGTAGTATATGTATAACAGGATAAAGAAGCTCTTAGACACATTACTGGGAAATAAACGGATAAAAGGTATATGGTATACTATAGTAAATAATGACATTATAATGAAGATATACTTGTGTTTTACATTTGTGCTTCTCCTTACAGGGCTTCTTACAGGCATTATATTTATCAGGTTGTACAGACAAAACTACCTGCGTTCATATACAGAACTTCTTACCAAACAGGGACGTACTATAGCAAAAAGGGTATCAAAGTTTGAAAGAAATGGCAAACTGGAAAAGTTTCAAAGGTATAGTACATATATTGATGAAATTGAAAATTCTGAAAATACAGATATATGGATAATATCCAATGAGTCTGCAAAAAAGCCACTTTCCAAAGAATATACTAATGCAGAAACGAATGATGACAATCTTACAATTGATATGTATGACGTAATCACTCAAGCGTATAATGGAAAAGTTTCTTCAAGCTCCAGTTTTGACGATGTATATGGTATGGCTATTCTACGAGTTGCAATTCCTATCTATAATAAGGAGAAAGACGAAGTAAGTGGTGCTATAATGATGATATCTATGATTGATAAACAAACTATGGGAATTGATAAAGGTACATATCTTATCCTTCTAAGCTTGTTTTTATCATTTGTTATATCATATGTAGTTGCATTTATATTTTCAAAATATCTTTCAAAGCCGCTTAATAAGATTAGCAAAAATATAAAAAGGATTTCGGAAGGAGACTATTCATCTATAGAACCTAAAAATCCTAAAACACAACTTGGAAGAATTGAGATAACACTTAATCAGCTTGCTGTTAAACTTGGCTGTGCCGAAAAAGAGCGTGAAAGCCTTGAACAAGTAAGAAGAGACTTTTTCGCCAATGTATCGCATGAACTAAGAACTCCAATTACTGTTATACGTGGCTATGCAGAAACACTCAATGATGGTGTTATTACAGATGAACACGCTATAGAGGATATGTATCAGCGTATGTTATCTGAATGTAAAGGAATGGAAAGGCTTGTAGGTGACCTATTTATACTGTCAAAAATGCAGAATCCCGATTTTCAGGTTGAAAAAGAACCTGTAAGCCTTATGCAGATATTTGATGATATAAATAAAAGTACAAGTGTACTAGGCAAAGAAAAAAATATACAATTTATAGAAGAAATACCAGAAGATGACCCATGTATGATGCTTGGAGATTATATCCGCCTTCGCCAGATGTTCCTTATAATAATAGATAATGCTGTGAAATTTTCACATAACAATGGAAAAATAACTACAAAAATAGTTAAGAAAGATGAGAAACTTTATATAAGTATTAAAGATGAAGGTGTAGGTATATCTAAGGAAGAACTTCCATATATCTTTGAGAAATTTTATAAGTCAAAACTTAAACAGAATGAAAAAGGTACAGGGCTTGGGCTGATGATTGCTAAACAGATATCATTAAAACATGGTGGGGAACTTACAACACAAAGTGAACACGGAAAGGGAACTACATTTTTCTTTGTGTTTGATGAATGTACTTCGATGGAAGGCTATGAATAGAACACAAAAGAATTGTGACAAATTTTGAAGTTTAGTAACAATTTTTCACATTTTGAAATTAACAGTTGTAATTTTTTTGATTTATGTATATACTATATAAAGAAGGATTACCTGGGATGTTCGACACACCTGACATTTTGAACCTACACTTTTTAATTGGGATTCCTACATTTTTGTAACAATGCCAAGCCTCCGCAGAGTGGAAGGCAGCGTTGCAAGTGCGGTTGCCCACCTGGCTTTTATGCTAGGACTCAAAATTCAGGAACCGGCATTTTGGGGTCTTTTGTTTAAATGCATTTTTTATTAAAGGAGACTTGTAAACAGGTCTCCTTTTTGGTATAATTATAAACCGTTGTAGCATTTAGTTATATAACATACAAAATAATGAGAGGTATATACATATGGCACAAAGAGGTAATTTAATGACATTTCGTCCAGATGTCAAGGTAGTAGATGCTACTATAAGGGACGGCGGTCTTGTGAATGATTTTTATTTTACAGATGAATTTGTAAAGAATTTATATAAAGCTAATGTTAAAGCTGGTGTTGACTACATGGAATTTGGGTATCGTGCAGATACGGAAATGTTTGATACAGAAAGTTTTGGAAAATGGAAATTTTCATCAGATGATGATATACGTGGAATTGTAGGTGATAACAATACTGAACTTAAAATTGCCATTATGACTGATGTAGGACGTTGTAATTATAAAGAAGATATACATGAACGCAGTGAGAGTCCAGTTGACCTTGTACGCATAGCTACATATGTCAATACTATGCCAGCGGCACTTGATATGATAGAAGATGCTTACAAAAAGGGATATGAGACTACTTGTAATATAATGGCAATATCCAATGCCAAAGAGTCAGATATTGCTGCTGCCCTTGAGATGCTTGGAAATAGCCCTGTAGACGGAATATATATTGTTGACAGCTATGGTTCAATATTTCCTGAACAGATTAGAAAAATAGCAGAACAGTATATGGAAATTGCTGATAAAAGCGGAAAGTTTATAGGTATTCACGCACATAATAACCAACAGCTTGCATTTGCTAATACAATTGAATCATGTGCACAGGGTGTGTCTTATCTTGATGCAACTATGAGTGGAATGGGACGTGGTGCAGGTAACTGCCCAATGGAACTTTTACTTGGTTTTCTTAAAAATCCAAAATATAAGCTGTTCCCTGTAATACAGTTTATTGAGAACAATATTGTACCTTTAAAGGACGCTGGCGTAGAATGGGGCTTTGACATACCATACCTTCTTACAGGTCATTTAAACCAGCACCCGAGAGCTGCAATCGCTGCCATGAAAGAAGGGCGCAAGGATTATTCAGGATTTTATAAAGAAATAGTTGATAAAGACTGACACAAATATATACCCTGCAATTTTTGCAGGGTCATTCTTTTATTGGTGTTTCACAAGAAAGGCATTAGTAAATTATGGAAAAATATAAAAAACCTATAGGGGTCTTTGATTCCGGAGTCGGTGGAATAAGCGTTTTAAAAGAGCTTGTAAAACAAATGCCATACGAGGATTATATTTATTTTGGTGATTCAGAACACGCACCATATGGAACCAAAAACCTTGAAGAAGTAAAAGAACTAACCGTAAACAATGTGCGTTTTCTTCTGGAAAATGGTGCGAAGTCAATAGTTGTTGCATGTAACACTGCTACAAGTGCCGCTGTTGCAATGCTTAGAAAGATGTATACTGACATTCCGCTGGTAGGGATAGAGCCAGCGATTAAGCCAGCAGTCCTCAATAAAAATGGTTCACGTATTATTGTTATGGCAACGCCGATGACACTTAGACAGGAAAAATTTCAGAAACTTATGCATAAATATGAAAACATGGCAGACATAGTGCCACTGCCATGTCCTGGGCTTATGGAGTTTGTTGAACGTGGTGTACTTAACGGCAGAGAGCTTGATAAATACCTTACAGAGCTCTTTTGGTCTGTCAACCATAAAAAAATTGATTCTATCGTACTTGGTTGCACACATTATCCGTTTGTGAGAGCGGCAGTACAGAAAGCTGTAGGAAGTGATGTTGCAATATTTGATGGAGGCGAAGGAACAGCACGTGAAATGAAACGCAGACTCGTGGAAGCAAAACTATTAAATAAGAGCAGCGAAAAAGGAAAGACTAGGTTTATCAATAGTCGCAATACAGAAGATGAATTAAAACTTTGTGAATATCTTCTTAATATATGATATGAAAGGTAAATACTATGACACAGGAAAGTAAAAATTTCTATAAAAAGACATTAACACTTGTTGTCCCTATGGCAGTACAGAATCTTATAAATGTAGGGATATCTTCTATTGATGTTATTATGCTTGGCAAAGTGGGGGAGAAAGTGCTTTCGGGTGCTTCACTTGGTGCACAGGTGCAATTTATAATGGGGCTTTTGCTTTTCGGAGTTACGTCGGGAGCTGCTGTGCTTATGGCACAGTACTGGGGTAAACGAGATATGCACTCAATAGAGACAGTATTTGCAGTAGCAGTAAAAATGGCATTTGCAGCAGGAGTTTTGTTTACAGTGGTAACATTTATGATGCCACAAGTACTTATGTCCCTTTTTACAAATGATAGTGCAGTTAAAACAAATGGTGTATTATACCTTAAAATTGTCTGTTTTTCATATATACCTAATGCCCTTACTATGGTTTATCTTAATTCAATGAGAAGTATGGAAAAAGTTATTATAGGTTCAGTAACATATTTTTCATCTCTTATTACTAATATAGTTGTCAATGCTCTGCTTATCTTTGGATATTTTGGAATGCCAAAACTAGGGATAATGGGTGCTGCGATTGGTACTGTAGCAGCAAGGCTTGTCGAATTTATTATTGTAATAATATATGACAGGAAGATTAATAATGTATTTCAGTTCCATTTTTCACATCTTTGGATTAAAAATAAAGAACTGGTACACGATTTTTTAAAAATATCATCGCCTGTAATTGCCAATGAGTTGATGTGGGGGCTTGGACTTTCAACTATTACAGCAATATTTGGACATCTTGGAAGTGCGGCAACTGCTGCGAATTCAGTTGCACAAGTGTGCAGGAACCTTGCAACCGTAGTTGCATTTGGAGTTGCAAACGCTGCGGCTGTAATGATTGGTAAAGCTATTGGAGAAGGTAGGAAAGAGCTTGCAAAAGAGTATGGAGGACGTTTTATAAAGATTACCGTAACAGCCGGAATTATAGGAGGTATAATTATATTGTGTGTCAGACCAGTTGTGCTTTCAGTTCTTTCACTATCAGATGATGCAAGACAGCTTCTATCAGTAATGCTTTTTATAATGTCATACTATGTAATTGCACAGGCATATAATGCCACCTTAATAGTAGGGATATTTAGAGGCGGCGGAGATACAAAGGCTGGCTTCTTCCTAGATATGGTGTTTATGTGGGGAGTATCAATACTTTTAGGGTTTATAGCAGCATTTGTACTTGAACTACCAGCAATTGTGGTTGCATTTATTCTCTACTTTGATGAAGTTATAAAGATACCCGTTTCAACATTAAGGTATAAATCATACAAATGGCTTAACGATATAACAAGATAGTGTATAGTTACTGTGAAACAGCGTAGCCGTAAATAGTAATAGTATATAAGAACAGGGGGTTATTATAATGGTACGTATGCGTAGACTTCGGGCTAGCAGTAATATAAGAAGCCTTGTAAGGGAAACTGTGGTAACAAAAGATGATTTAGTCTATCCAATATTTATTAAAGAAGGTACAAATATAAAAGAACCTGTGGATTCTATGCCAGGGATTTATCAGTACTCACAAGACCGATTTGGTGAAGAACTTGACAGGATAATTAATGCAGGCATAAAGGCGATTCTGGTTTTCGGAATACCTGCACATAAGGATGAAGTTGGAAGTGAAGCATATAATGACAATGGAGTAACTCAGAATGCAATAAGAGCAATTAAACAAAAAGCACCAAATATAATTATTATAGCTGATGTATGCCTTTGTGAGTATACTTCACATGGACACTGTGGGCTTGTGTGTAGAAGCGAAATATTAAATGACGAAACACTTGAGCCACTTGCAAAGATGTCTGTCAGTCTTGCAAATGCAGGAGCTGATATAATCGCTCCTTCAGATATGATGGATGGACGCATAGAATATATACGAAATGCACTTGATAAAAATGGTTTTAAAAATACAATTATTATGGCTTACAGTGCTAAGTTTGCATCAGCATACTATTCTCCTTTTAGAGACGCAGCACAATCTACACCTTTATTTGGCGATAGAAAAACGTACCAAATGGACCCAGCAAATGGACATGAAGCAATTAGAGAATGTGAAAATGATATTGCTGAAGGGGCAGACATTATAATGGTAAAACCTGCACTTGCATATCTTGATGTAATTAAAGATGTATCATATTCTACTGATTATCCTATAGCAGCTTATAATGTAAGTGGAGAATATTCAATGGTTAAAGCTGCATCTATTAATGGTTGGATTGATGAACAAAGAGTTGTAATGGAAAATATGACTGCTATCAAAAGAGCTGGGGCAAAAATAATAATAACTTACCATGCACTTGATGTTGCACACTGGCTTAGTTAAATTAAAAAAGCTGTGCATACAGATAAATATATCTGTACGCACAGTGATATATAAATTTTTCTATATAACTAACTATACATTCATATCTACATTTGAGCCTTTAAGGTCTTCTGTCAATAGTTTTAATTCATCAAGAATTTTTGCAAGTTCTCTGTCTATTTTTGATTCGACTAAATCACTGCTCGGATTTTTAACAACAATATCTTGTACATCTGATACATCCACATCCTTGACAACAACTGGGGATGAAGGCACAGTTTCTTTTTGTGGTTCAGAACCAGCAATCTGCTCCGCGCTTTGCTTAGCTTTTTCAATCTGTTTCTCAAGTTCAAGCTGGTCTTTCTTTTGCTCTGCTTTCTTCTTTTCTTCTTCTTTCTCTTTGTCCTTCTTTTCTTCCGCTTTCTCTTGAATTTCTTCCATCTTCTCATCAATATGGTCTTTAGCTTCATCATAAAGGCTGCCAATCAGCTCTTTATTTGCCTGTTCCATAATTTCATCAGCCTGTTTAGAAGAATCAACCATTTCATGAGTCTTAAGACGTTCAATCTGGATATCAGAAATAGCAC
The DNA here is from genome assembly GCA_947565985.1 of uncultured Lachnoclostridium sp. Classification (GTDB taxonomy): domain Bacteria; phylum Bacillota; class Clostridia; order Lachnospirales; family Lachnospiraceae; genus Butyribacter. The sequence goes on along the minus strand of CANOID010000010.1, from coordinate 17,768 downwards.
CTGATATTGCTTTAGAAGCCGATTCTTTTTGAGAAGAACGCTGTCTGTATAAATCCTCGCGGTCATCTAATTCCAACATATCTTTTTGATAGTTAGTAAGACCGTTTTTATGTAGGCTGGCAAGTTTTTCTTTTTCATCATCTGTAAGCTCTATGCCTGACATAAGGTTCTTGGAATCTTTTTCTTTTCTGAGAAGCTCTAAATCTTTGTGTTCTTTAGAATTTTCTGTTACATTGTAATCTTTCATAAGCTGCTCACGCTGTTTTTGTATTTCTTTAACAGTATTTTTATCCTCAAGTGCTTCTTGTTTTAACTGTTCCTGTTGTGCACGTAAACCATCCACATTATTATCTATCTTTTGGTCTGTTGCAAAAGTATCAGTAATAATCTTCATAGCACGTTTCTGTGCAAGTTTGCGTTTTATCTCAATAGTGTTATTCTGCATATTAAAATTGCCAGCAAAAATACTTTTCTCAGACTTTTGAGTATTTCTTGCTGTATTTTCATTAATTGCAAATAAGTTGTTCAAACCATTCTGGTTATTAGCTGCAAAAATTGATATAGCCATACTAATCCTCCTTTCTAGCATTTTAGAGTTTCTCTTCATAGCTATATCGACAGGTTTAAGCTAATATTTTATCTAATGTTGCAAATAAATTTTTTGTATCAATAGGTTTTGCTATATGTCCATTCATTCCACTATTTAAAGCATTTTGCTTGTCCTCTTCAAAAGCGTTAGCAGTCATCGCTATAACTGGTATTGAAGCTAATTCTTCATCTTTAAGTTTGCGAATAGCCTTTGTTGCTTCATAACCATTCATCACTGGCATCTGTATATCCATAAGCACTAAGCGGTAGTAGCCTGCTCCAGCTTTTTCAAGCATACTTACAGCCATTTGTCCATTGCTTGCAACCTCCGTATTAAATCCTGCCTCCTCAAGAATAGCAACTGCAATTTCTTGGTTCAATTCATTGTCTTCTGCAAGAAGGATACGTCCAGTGCGAATGTGTTTAGTGCAAGTGTCAGAATCCTTAGTGGTTTCTTTACCTGTATTGGCAATAGTATTTAGACAGTTTATAAGCTCTGAAAAAAATAGAGGTTTACTGCAAAATGCTGTAATAGAAGCATTTTTAGTTTTAGCTTCGATATCTGGCAAGTCATAAGTAGTAATAATAATAACAGAAGTACTGTCTTCTATTTCTTGTCGTATTATGTTTGCGATTTCAAGTGCATCCATATCATTCAGTTGCCAATCAATAATATATAAATTGTATCTGTTTTCATGTATGCATGACTGATGGATACGCAACACCGCTTCTTCACCGGATAATGCTTGTTCAGCACATATGCCAAGTTGTTGAAGCATATACGATATATTATCACAGGCATTCATATCATTATTTATGATTAGTGCTTTATAGCCTACAAACTGTGGTACACCATGCTTTTTTTTGTCTTGTGCTTTTAAACGAAATGTAAATGATACCTTAAACTCTGTACCAATACCTTGTTTACTTTTTACACCTATATATCCATTCATCATATCTACAATATTTTTTGTAATTGCCATTCCAAGACCAGTTCCCTGTATGCCGCTCATTGTAGTATTTTTTTCTCGTTCAAATGGTTCAAAAATATGTGATACAAATTCTTCACTCATGCCTATGCCAGTGTCTTTTATAAGAAATTCATAATTAGCATATCCTATTGGTGCATCATCTTTTTCAATAATTAAGAAACTAATCGTACCACCTGCATTTGTATATTTTATGGCATTGCTAACAAGATTTAGAAGCACCTGATTTAAACGTAGTTTATCACAGTATATATCCTCATCGATAACATTAATAGCATCAATATACAATTCTAAATTTTTCGCATGGATATCTGGTTGAAGAATATTTTGTAATCCATGCAATATATCTGGCAAACTACAAAGCTTCTCATTCAGATGCATCTTACCGCTTTCAATACGGCTCATATCTAACACATCATTAATCAGACTAAGCAGATGATTACCAGATGTCATAATCTTTTTAAGATATTTTTCAACTTGTTTTATGTTGTCAATATGGGTAATTGCAAGAGACGTAAACCCGACAATAGCATTCATCGGAGTTCGAATATCATGTGACATATGCGAAAGAAAGTCGCTTTTTGCTTTACTTGCTTGGTTTGCTTGTAAAAGTGCATCTTCAAGTATATGTTTCTGCTCCAGTTCATTGCGAATTTGACTATCTACACTGTGAAATCCCATAACAATACCATGACTTATGCTCCAATCTCCAGTTCGTACTATCTTTATCTGGAAATACTTTATTATATCATCAGCATAAATACGGAAATTTATATGATGTGTTTTCTTTTCTGTCAGTTCTTTTTTAAGAATATCTGCAGAGGATGCTTGACGTAACATTGCCCTGTCATCTATATGTACAAACTTTTTTATATAAAGCTCCATGCTTTCTTCAAGTGATATTTTACTGTTGAAAATAGAATCAAATGTACTGTCACTGTTATCACTCTGAAACTGAAATCCCATACCAGTATCAAGGTCAAAAAAACATACAAGGCTAAAGTCAATACTCAATGCTTGAAACAGCTCATTTTGTAATTTTTCTTTCTTTTTTTCTTGTAATTTTCTATCAGTCCAATCTAATAAAAAACGCTGGTAGATAAGTTTGCCGTTTTCTCTTAAAAGTTTAATATTACCTAGTACATGCAGTATGTCTCCATTTTTATGCTGCACGCGATACTCCGTACTAACACTGTCATTTTCTTTCTTAAGTTTCAAAATATACTCTCTAAGTTTAGGCTTATCTTCATCAACTACAGATTGTGCAACCATATTAAAACCATCTGTTACAAGTTCTTCTTTGGAATCATATCCCAAAATTTCAAGTGCAGCCCTGTTAATACTCAAAATTTTTCCATCTAATGTATGACGCATAACACCACAGTCTATAGTAGTAAAAATCTTTTCTAAAGTCTGAGTTTTTTCTATCATTTCTTTATCGTCAGCATGCCTTTTTTTATTCTGATACTGGGTAAGACTTGAAATATTGTTTATAGTAGATTCAAGATAACAGCTTGTTTGCCAGAAATCTTTGCTCATCTTGCAAGTTTGTTGCCATCTTAAGAAGCGAAATTTGGTCTCTTCATCTGACATTGGCAATGTCCATATGTCTTTAATCTCTGAAAGTACATCTGTGACAAATTTAAATTGGTCCTTTTTCACAAGTAGAATAAGCTCTGTTTCCTTGTGTTTACAAGTAAGCAGAGTTGCTAATACTTCCTCTGTATCTGCATTTTCAAGGTTTGCAAGAATAACATCCGCCTGTGAGACCAATGTTGTATCAGGTATATTGCTTTCTGAGAATTCATGGGTAAAATATTTTAGTGGGGACATCTTTTTTATAACACTAAATACCTTGCACTTCTGGCCTGCAAAATAAAATTGGATATGGCAATGATGCATCCCTATCTCCTCCGTTACTGCTTTTTATATCATTATTCTAACAAGAATAGGGGCTTGTGTCAATATTTTAGATAGTGTAACTTCGTTTAAATATATGATAATATATAATCTATTATAATTTTTTTATCACAATAATATATACAAATTTTGAAAAAAAGATAGAAAAGCACAAAAAAGGAAAATAGTTGATTTTCCAGCGAAAATATGTAAAAATGAAAAAAATAAAGTTAATATTTATGGTCTATGGAGGATACATATGTATATTATAAAAACCCCAGCTAAAATTAATCTTACACTTGATGTAACTAACAAACGCCCAGATGGATACCACGAACTAAAAATGATTATGCAGACTATTAGCGTATATGATGAACTTATGATATCTCTTGTTCCACATACTGCTGGTAAAGACCCAGTAACACTTAAAATGAATATAGAACTCCCAGATAAAATTCCACCTGAAAAAAATATTGTATATAAAGCTGCTATGCTTATGAAAAAAGAATTTAATATTATGATGGATTTTGAAATATATCTAACAAAAAATATCCCTGCTGCGGCTGGACTTGCTGGTGGAAGTTCCGACTGTGCTGCTACCCTTATTGCCATAAACAAACTATGCCAACTTGGCTTATCAGAAGAAAAACTTTGTAAGCTAGGTGTCACAATTGGTGCAGATGTGCCATACTGCATAAAAAAAGGAACTATGTTGTCAGAAGGCATTGGCGAGATATTAACCCCTATAACACCTCTTCCCAATATATGGCTTGTATTGATTAAACCTGATATTGCAGTCAGTACTACATATGTATATAACCATCTTAATATTGCAGAACTTAATATCCACCCTAACACAGATAAAATGATTACAGCTATAAAAAGCAAAGATATCGCCTGTATAGCTTCTTATCTTTGTAATGTGCTTGAAACGGTTACAATCCCCAAATATCCTGTGATAGAGAACATTAAAACATTCCTTATCAATAATGGAGCCTCTGGGGCACTAATGAGCGGAAGCGGTCCCACTGTATTTGGAATATTTACAGACATGGAAAAAGCAGATATTGCTTATAAAAAAGCACTTGATTATCAGCAATATGCAAATTATGATATTATATTGTGTAATACTGTTAATTATTAAATTTTCATTAATACTAAAAATCAATGTTTTTTTCTTGTAACCTGCTAAATTTATCTGGCTTTAAGCCCGATATAAATAATACAATAATAATCTTTTAAAATATAGATTATATAATGCCGTGCCAAATGGTCGTAAAGGGATGATTGTGCCTTTGGCTTAAATGGTAAAAAAAGGAGGTTACATTATGAGCGTATCAGCAATATCAACAACAAATCAAACATATGAAACATCTGCTGCAGTTTCCACTGCTCCAAAAACAACAGAAAAAGAAGACACCACTGCTGCTGCAAAGGACACTAACAAAGAGGTGGTATATGAGAAAGGTACTAGCACAAAGAAAGACAGTGCTAATCAAATTTATAACAGAGATTCTATTGTAGCAAAATTAAAAGCAGACCAGAAATCTCGTGCAGACTCCATGAGAAGTCTCGTTGAGAAGTTACTTAGCAAACAGAAAAACAAATATGATACTGCTAATTCAAATCTTGCAGGAATATTCCGCAGTGCTGCTGCTAACGCAGACCCTGCGACAATCAAACAGGCACAGGAAGATATTTCTGAAGATGGTTACTGGGGTGTCAATAAGACATCAGACAGACTTGTAAGTATGGCTATAGCATTATCAGGTGGTGATACAAGTAAAGCAGATGAAATGATGAATGCTATCCAGAAAGGATTCGACAAAGCTACTGCTGCATGGGGAGAAAAATTACCTGATATTTCACAGAGAACACTTGAAGCTACAAAGCAGAAGATGGAAGACTGGAAAACAGGAAAGACAACTGCACAAGACTATGCAGACTATTTATCTTAACTAATATTAACAATAAATGTAAAATAAGCCAGCCTTTGTAATTTAACTTTATTAGGGCTGGTTTATTAATTGTCTTAAATTAATATACATACAAAAAAAGCCCTGCTTACAAGGCTTTTATCTTTACCACAATGCGGAAGAAGGGACTTGAACCCTCACGTCGTCGCCAACACTAGATCCTTAGTCTAGCCTGTCTGCCAGTTCCAGCACTTCCGCATATTCAATTATCCTGTAACAATTTTCCTTTTCGCACCGGACAATGAATATAATATCACTATAATTGTTATCTGTCAACACTTTTTTTGCTTTCTATAAAATTTATTTTTGCCTGTGTTTTTTTTGAAAATCGTGGATATATAACCATACATGTCACAATTCCACATAATATTCCTATAATAGCACCACATATGACATCTGTAGGATAATGTACACATACATATATTCTTGACAGTCCCATCAATATAGAAAACACAGTCATAATCAAACCTATACCTCTATCTAAAAGAATAAATACTGGCACAGAAGCCGCAAAAGCGATTGCTGTATGACCTGATGGAAATGAATAATCGGGCTGTGCTTCTACAAGACATCGTATTTGCTCCATTGCATCATATGGTCTTATTCTTGCAACCACATTTTTAAGAAAAATATTTACAACGATAAAACATAATAAAAGAGATATCGCACAATATATACCCTTCTTGCGTGTATATCTATTAAGAATATAAACTAAAACTATAAGTATCCATATTAAACCTGCATTACCAAGCGATGTAAAATGTACCATAAAATAATTTAATATTTCACTTCTCAGATTGTCCTGTACAAAAAGTAATATATTACTGTCTATTTCCATTAAACTTTGCAACATTATCTTTCTCCTGTGTATTTTATCCTTAATTTACAATATTCACCTTACTGCTGTATGACACAAAAATTTTACTAATATAAACACTGTTAATATTATGCACAATACAAACTAATAAATCAATGGCTGTTTTTCCTGTTTTACGAAATTTTTAGAAACTCTGTTATCACTACACACGCTATCATTCCTGCTAATGTACAAATTAATGCACCTGCAAGCATCCATCTCATCCCCACAACTGGCTTGTGTTCCTTATCACCTGTTGCCATAAAATAGACTGATATTGTATAAAAAATGGTTTCTGAGCAACACATAAGTAGTGATGCCATAAATCCAATTTTTGAATCTGTTCCAAAGTTTTTGTATATATCAGTTAGAAGACCAGTTGCAGCGGAAGATGAAAACATCTTAATAAGCGAAAGTGGCACAAGCTCTGCTGGAAATTTCAAATACTGCATATATGGCGATAAAATATCGCCAAGTACCTCCATAACACCTGAAGCTCTTAAAAGCCCTATAGCCATCATCAGCCCTATAAGTGTAGGCAATATATTAATCACTACTTTAAACCCATCTTTTGCTCCACTTACAAATGCATCAAATATATCTACTCTATTTATAAGTCCATATCCTACAACATAAAATATAAGAATTGGGATTATTAAATTAGAAATAAAAGTTACTATATTCATAAATTTCCTCCCTTCTGACTATATTCCAAGTATTTCCTACTACAGTATTTATGAATGTTTATTGCAACTTATTCCTGTATTTATATAATTTGCTATTGACAATATTGGTCTATTGTTATAAACTTAATTCAGGTTATAATTATAGACCACCAAGGAGTGATTTTATGTTTTTATACAAATTATTTGCACAAATTTTAAATATGTCAATTACAGCATCTGTAGCAATTCTGACAGTAATGATTTTAAGGGTTCTTATGCACCGTCTTCCCAGAAAATACATATACATACTTTGGTTAATTGTTGGAATACGACTAGTGTGTCCATTTGCTGTCACTTCTCCTATAAGTGTATTTAATCTTACAGACAAGCCGTCTAAGAGTTATATCATTCAATTAGACAGCAATTTTCTTTTACAACAGAACACAGATAATATAATAGATGGCAAAAATATACAAAATAAAATACAAAACAACCAATTTACAGATAAACCCAACCTTTCAACAAAATATAACATTGCCTCCAAGGCTCCTGCTGCCATTAACAATGATATAAAATTTAAGAAAACTACTGCTTCTCAAGTTAGTCTACCTATGCAGATAGGAGCAGTTATCTGGGTTACTGGAATAGTAGCAATACTGTTGTGGAATTCACTGTTAATGGCAAATACAAAAAAACACCTGCAAAAGGCTGTACTATATCAAGACAATATATATGAGTGTGACAATATCCCTTCGCCATTCGTAATGGGCTTGATACATCCTAATATATACATTCCATTTCGGTTAAATGACAGCGAACGAGAGCACATCTTAACACATGAAATGTACCATATACACCGTAAAGACTATATTGTAAAGTTTGCTTCATTTCTTATATTAGCTATTTATTGGTTTCATCCTCTTGTATGGCTATCGTATTTATATATGGTACGTGATATGGAAATGAGCTGTGACGAATATGTACTTGAAACTACTAAAACAGATATCCGTGTTGACTATAGCACATCACTGTTGGGATTTGCTACCAACAAACGTATATTATCGGCAGGGCTGTTGTCATTTGGTGAAACAGATACAAGAAGAAGGGTAAAAAACATTATGAAATTTAAAAAACATCAAAAATGGATTGTTATAATTGCAGTTATTATAATTTTTGCTGCTGGCGTAATATGTCTTACTAATGCTGATACAAAAACAGAAAAGACACAAGATAAAGAAATACCGAATAAAAATGTGCAAACTACAAAGACTACAAAAACACAGACTATTAACTATGATGCAGTTGTCGCAGAAGAAATAATCAATGGTTATAACTTAAAGCTTGTACTACTGCCTGACAAAGTTTCAAAGACTGAAACTAATAACAAAAAAGTGCCAATACCAGAAGATAGCTTTAATTTGTATGAAGGTACATTTGCACTTATAACGTATAAAGACGGAAATTTATATGATGAATACAAACTCAAATTTCAGCACAATGACAAAATGTATTTTCCAAAAGATGGCATAACACTTCATATTAAAGACTATGATGGCGATGGCAATGCAGATGATTTTTCGCTTGGACAGGGACAGACATCTCTGCCTGAACTTGGCAATTTTATGATTTACCAGTTTTTTACTGTAGATGAAGACGGAAGTATTATAAAATTTTCAACATCGTACAACTCAGGTGAAAGCATAACAGTATATCCAGATAAAACAGGATTTAGATATGAATTTTCAAAAGAATTTAAAATAGGCAAATATGGTGTTATTTTTACTGGAATGTCTCCAGATGGTATATTACGAAAAGAATACACCAGTATAGTCCGCTTAATTTCTACTAAAAATATACCAGTGAACCAAAAACAACAGGATATCTGGCAGGCAGTACTTGACACAATGCCTAAAAAAGTTATAGAAGAATTAAAAAATAATGGTGTATGGCACTTTTTTGCAGATAAAAAAACTCCAACATATCTTTTATCAAATGCAGAAAATTATGACAATATTACATTGCGTCTGGACTTTAACTATAACGGCAATGAGCTTATACAGTATATAAGCAAAGGATATGGATTTGTAATTAATCTGCCTGATGAAAATATTAATAAAAAACAGGCACTTACTCTAGCACAAAAATTTGCAAAAGAATTCTGTGGAAAAGAATTAACTACTGTAAAAAATAAAAAAGAAGCTCAAAATTATGGTGAAAATGCAATATGGCAGATAAAGACACCTACAAGATATGATGATGGAGAAATGTATGCTCAATTTAAAGATGGTTATGGTGCATTATATTTAGTTCAGCTTAATCGCAATATGGTAGTCAGGTATGATGCATGATATCTTAATATTAAAACCATTTCTTTACTGACACTCCAACGGCTAAAGCACGTTATGTTCTTAATTACACAAGCTTTCAAATACTCGAAAGCATATAAGAATAACTTGTTTCATTAAGACTTTTACTGCCAAAGATACCATTGTACCCATTAGCGGCAGCATAAGGCTCGTGTCAAAACCAATCGTACTCTAAATATTTTACACACAAAAAGATTAGTTTGTGAAACCATATATATTTACTTGTTAAATACATAGCATCATAGAAATATGCATATGTCAAGATTTAGTCTGGAATCCGCTTATATCCTACACTTAAAAGAGTGGGCTTTACGCTCATTTTTTGTAAATACCCGTGGCTAGACTTCCACTAGCTAGATTAATGTCATGCCTGGCACACAAATAAGAGGATATTATAATATCCTCTTATGCCACTATTATATTATAACTAACTGTTTATATATCTATCTCATAAGCGTTTTCTGTGTCAATACATTTACATATAATCCATCTTTTTCCTGAAAAACATCGTATCCACCTTCAGGCATTCCATAATACCCTTTGTAATTTTCATCTTGTGTCAAATCACGAATACAAATATAATATTCATTTCCTTGCTCTAATTCATAATAAGATTCATTAGATATCATAATCTGTTTTTGCAAATCTTTTTTAGAAAGTTTATCTGTTTTTGTTTTTTCTTTTGTTTTTAAATCTAAAGTATTCACATATTCTTCCATAGAAACTACACCACCACCAACTGCTATTTTTATATTTTTAGGTAGCGTTGCATTCCCTGAAGATATAACATCTAGTACTTCCACATTGTAGGTACTACTCGGCATTATCGTATTTTTTACAAAATATTTTGTTTTCTCTTTTGTTTTAACTAAAATCTTAACTAAATAATCCGTATTTTCCAAAACAATTTCAGGATCTGTAACATCATAAGCTCAAGTACACTCTGCCGAAACATATGTATCTATTTTTTGTTTTGTTTCTTGTTTTGGCTCAAAAGATATATTAATATCATTATTTCCTTTTTTATCTGCTTCATCATTCAATGCTGTTTTCTTTCCACTACATCCAATACTTGAAAATATTGTAATTGCTAAAATACTATATAATATTATTTTTTTCATATACAGTCCTCCCACTTACTTTATCCATAATAAACAATCTATCTTTTCATCATTTAATATTTCTCATTTAAAAATGCATTATCTGGAACTGTCTCCTTTCAAAATTATTATAATAAGATTATACCAGAATTGTAGAAAAAATGGTAATTTTTTTTATAAAAGTTTTTTGGGTGTCTGAACTGTCACACGGGATAGTATAGATTTCGTAAAAGACTTGTCAAAATTAATTGACACAGACGCATTTTAATGTTAAACTAGTTGAGTAAATACAAAAGCCGCCAGCATTAATAGCTGATGGCAGCTTTTGCGGAATTGCCGGAATTGGCAGACGGGCAAGATTTAGGTTCTTGTGTCCTAGTGGCGTGTGGGTTCAAGTCCCACATTCCGCATTTTTAATGTTTATATAGTTAAATCATGGAAGGTGCTTTAAATAGTAAAAAAATATAGACAAACTCAAAGCATTTGGACAACAAAATCCAGATGCTTTTTTAATTATCAGTATAAAATTTCAATAAGCCTTAACCCCTTTGCAGGAGCTGTAGCCCCTGCTCTCGCTCTGTCACATGAAGCAATTATTGCTTCCATATCTTCAGACTTTGTTTTTCCTTTGCCCACATCAAGAAGCGTACCAGCAATTATCCTTACCATATTATACAAAAAACCATTTCCTTGTACACGTATTGTAATAATGCTTCCCTTATCAATAACACGTTTTAAAATCTCAAGGTTATATATAGTTCTTATGGTTGACTGTACTTGTGTACCTGCTGAACAAAAGCCCGCAAAGTTATGTTCTCCAATAAATGTTTTACACGCCTTTTGCATATTTTCTATGTCAAGATTTCCATAGTAAAAATAAGCTGTGTTTCGATATTCTGGCAGTGGAAACTGCCTGTTAAGTATAGTGTATTCATATGTTTTACGACAGTCACAGTGACGTGGATGAAAATCTGCTGGCATTTCTTCTGAATCTTGTACTACTATATCTTCTGGAAGTCTCTGATTTAATGCGTATGAAAACTTTTCGGCAGGCATACGTGAATATGTGTCAAATACAGCTACATTACCCAATGCATGTACTCCTGCATCTGTACGGCTTGCCCCTATTACGCTTATATCCTCACCTGTAATAAGCGACAGCGCTTTATTTAATTCACCTTCTATCGTCACTGCTCTTGGCTGTATTTGCCACCCATGATAAGCAGTTCCATCATATGCCACTACAAGTTTTACACGTTTCATAATTTTAAATTTCCTCCATATTATATAGGCAAAAATTTTCCTGCTGTTATAATTATACATATATAGCCAAACATTACCAGATATGCTATTATATCTGGTTTTTTATACTTTAATGGCTTCATCTTAGTTCTTCCCTCTCCTCCATGATAACACCTTGCATCCATCGCAAGAGCTAGGTCACTTGCACGTCTTGCAGCAGATACAAACAGTGGAATAAAGATAGGAACCATATTTTTCACTCTTTGGATAATATTGCCTGATTCAAAATCAGCACCTCTTGCCATCTGTGCTTTCATAATTTTATCTGTTTCTTCAACAAGAATAGGTATAAAACGGAGTGCTATAGACATCATCATAGCAATTTCATGCACAGGTACTTTTACTTTGTTAAGAGGTTTAAAAAGGCTTTCTATAGCATCAGTAAGCTGGTTGGGTGTCGTTGTAAGTGTCATAAGTGAAGAACCAATTATAAGAAAGATTAATCTCAATGCCATAAACACCATTTTTTTTACGCCCTCAACAGTTATTGTAATAAAACCAGCCTTTATAAGTATATGTTCGCCAGATGTCCATAAAAGATTTAATGCGGCAGTAAAAATAAGCATAAATATAATAGGCTTAATACCTCTCGTTATAAATTTAAATGGTACTTTTGACAGTTTCACCATACATCCAAAAAAAAGTGCTGCTATTATGTACCCACTTAACTGGTCAAAGCAAAAAAGCGAAATTATATAAACAAAAGTTGCTACCACTTTTACACGTGGGTCTAATCTATGGATAACAGATTCTGATGCATAATATTGTCCAATAGTTATGTCACGTAACATAGGCAAAAATCTCCATTCTTTCGGTATAATTAAGCTCACTTATACTTTAAGCCATTGATAGATTGCTTCTGCACAATCTTCTGCAGTAATAGGCTCACCTGTAATATAAGCTCCCGCTTCTCTTAACTGGTGGCACACTTTAACAGCTTGGGGAATTCCAAGCCCAATTCTTTCAAGCTCTTTTTCAAATTGAAACACTTTTGCAGGATTTCCGTCAAGCACAATTTCCCCTTTATTCATTACAAGCATCCTATTTACATATTTAGCAATATCATCCATGCTATGAGAAACTAATATTATAGTTATATTATTCTCACTATGAAGTTTCTTAAGCAATCCAAGTATCTCATCTCTGCCAGCAGGGTCAAGTCCTGCAACTGGCTCATCCAGTACAAGAACTTCTGGCTGCATTGCCAGTATGCCTGCAATGGCAACACGTCTCTTTTGTCCTCCTGACAGTGTAAATGGTGAAACATCTAACAGTTCATCACCTATACCTACCATTTTAAGTGCCTGAAAAGAACGCAGTTCCATTTCAAGCTGTGGCAGTCCAAGATTCTTAGGACCAAATTGCACATCATTTATAACAGTGGTTTCAAAAAGTTGGTGTTCTGGATACTGGAATACAAGTCCCACTTTACTTCTAAGGCTGTGCATATTATACAATTTATCATATATATTTTGCCCATTATAATATATCACTCCACTTGATGCACGCATAAGCCCATTTAAAAGCTGTACAAGTGTTGACTTTCCCGAACCAGTATGTCCAGCAAGCCCTATAAATTCACCATTGTTTATTTCTAAATTAATATTTTTTAAAGCGTGTATTTCCTGTCCTGTACCTATACCATATATATAATTTACGTCTTGTAATTTTATAGACATATATTTCACTCTTTCTTTTTTAGTATTGCCTTATTGGTGCATTTTCAATTTTAGCAGAGCATTCGTAAGCTCTTCCACATATAAAATATCTTTTGGGATTTGTATACCCTTTTTTATAAGTTCTAAAGCAATTTTAGTGACTTCAGGTATAGTAAGCTTGTACTTAGTTAATTCTTCACTTCTTGCAAATATCTGACGTGGTGTACCACGCATCTTTATCTGTCCACTGCCCATAACATATACATAATCTGCTGCTGTTACCTCCTCCATATAATGAGTAATAAGTATTATTGTAATATTCTCTTTTTTATTTAATTCTCTTACAGTCTTAATAACAGATTTTCTACCTTCTGGGTCAAGCATTGCAGTTGGTTCATCAAGTATAATGCAATTTGGTTTCATAGCCATTATACCAGCTATGGCAACACGCTGCTTCTGTCCGCCCGATAGATGATTAGGAGATTGCTTTCTATACTCATACATTTCAACATTTTTAAGGCTTTCTTCTACACGTCTCCAAATTTCTTCTGTTGGTACACCTATATTTTCAGGACCGAATCCAACATCTTCTTCAACTATATTAGAAATAATCTGGTTATCTGGGTTTTGGAAAACCATCCCTGCGGTTTGTCTTATCTTTAAATCATTATTGTGGTCTGAAGTGTCCTTTCCATCTACATATAAAGTACCTTCTGTTGGAACCAGCAAAGCATTAAGATGCTTTGCAAAAGTTGACTTTCCTGAACCGTTAGCTCCAAGAACTGCAACAAAGTCCCCAGCTGTTACTTCTATGTCAACACCATCAAGTGCTCTATTTATGTCAGTAACATTACCCTCTTCATCGCGTCTTGAATACTCATGCACAACATTTTCTGCCTTTATAAATGGTCTCATACTCAAAACTCCAATTATATTATATATAAAGTAAAAGGGACACTATTTCCTAAGAAATGGTATCCCTGCTCTATAAAGACTATACTAACTCAATCAGTACCTGCATTGCAGCATCGCCTCTGCGTGGACCAATTTTTACAATACGTGTATAACCACCATTGCCACTTCGCTCAGCATACTTCGGTCCTATTTCATCTAAAACTTTAGCAGCTACATCTATTGTCTTTGTATTCTTTTTACGTCCTTTAGTTTCCTTTGGAACTTCTGTAACCTTGTAAAGAGTTTTCTGCATCTGTCTTCTTGCATGAAGCCTTGAAGGTTGGTCTTTCTTAATCTCCTTTTCAACTTCATCAAATACAGTAACTTTTTTGCCATCTACTACTTCTTTAACTCTTTTTCCATCACTATCCTTGCGTGGAACTTTAGCAGTTACTGTAATCATATCATAATTATTACACTCTTTTATACCTAAAGCAATAATTTTTTCTGCTATTTTACGGATTTCTTTTGCTTTTGCTTCTGTTGTGACAATCTTACCATGATACAGTAAATCTGTCACTTGGTTGCGCAACAATGCTCTTCTCTGACTTGAAGTTCTTCCAAGTTTTCTATAGCCTGCCATTTGCTTACCTCCTAATTCTCGTCACCTAAGTTAAGTGAAAGACCTAATTCTTTTAACTTAGCTAATACTTCTTCTAAAGACTTGCGTCCAAGATTTCTTACCTTCATCATATCTTCAGATGTGCGATTGCAAAGTTCTTCAACCGTATTAATTCCTGCTCTTTTAAGACAGTTATATGAACGTACTGATAACTCAAGTTCATCAATATTCATCTCTAAGACCTTATCTTTGTCATTCTCCTCTTTCTCAGCCATAACAGGAATACTTGATGTCTTATCTGAAAGATTTATAAAGGATTTCAAATGGTCACTAAGAACTTTTGCAGCAAGGCTTACTGCATCGCTTGGTTCAATAGTGCCGTTTGTATATACATCTAATGTCAGCTTATCATAATCAGTAATCTGACCAACACGGGTATTCTCAATCTTGATGTTCACTCTCTCTACCGGCGTAAAGATAGAATCAATTGCAATAACATTAAGTGGCAAATCTTCTCTCTTATTCTTTTCTGAGCTTATATAGCCACGATTATTGACAATAGTCATCTCGATATAAAGCTTGCAGTCAGGACCACCACTCAATGTAGCAATAACCTGGTCAGGATTCATAATCTCAATGTCTGAATCAACCTGGATATCCGCAGCAGTAACTACTCCTTCACCAGAAGCTTCTACATAGGCAGTCTTAACCTCATCGAACTCACTATTATTTTTAATAGCAAGATTTTTAATATTCATTATAATCTCTGTTACATCTTCCTTAACCCCAGGAATTGCACCAAATTCATGAACTACGCCATCAATCTTAATATGGCTGACAGCTGTACCCGGTAATGATGAAAGCATAATTCTTCTAAGGGAATTACCCAAAGTCGTACCATACCCTCTCTCAAGAGGTTCTACAACAAACCGTCCATATCTCTTATCTTCTGAAATCTCAGCAATCTCAATATTTGGTTCTTTAAAATCAAGCACTCCAAGTACCTCCTTCTGGGTGTTATGCTTACATACTCACAGATTAATATTACTTAGAATATAACTCGACGATAAGCACTTCATTAACAGGAACATCTATCTGCTCTCTTGTTGGAACTTCCTTTACAACACCAGAGAGATTTTCATGGTCAGCTTCAAGCCACTCTGGAACAATTCTTCCTTCAGTCACTTCAAGAATATCTTTATATCGCTGCTTACCTTTGTGTTTTTCCTTAATTTCAATAACATCCCCTGGCTTTACTTCATATGAAGGGATTGTTACACATTTACCATTGACAAGCACATGCTTATGACCTACTATCTGTCTTGCCTCTTTTCTTGTACGTCCATATCCCATTCTGTAAATGACGTTATCAAGCCTGAGTTCAAGGATAATCATAAGGTTTTCACCAGTTGTACCATATTTAAGTTTCTGTGCTTTTGCAAAATTATTTCTAAATGGTTTTTCTAATACGCCATATATAAACTTAGCCTTCTGCTTCTCCTTTAACTGAAGACCATATCCGCTCTGTTTTCTGCCTGCTCTGGCATTTCTGTTAGACTTCTTGTCAATTCCCATAAATATAGGGTCAATGCCAAGACTTCTGCATCTTTTGAGTACTGGCGTCATATCTCTTGCCATGTCTATTCCTCCTATAATAAATATTTATACATTTACTAAATTATACGCGGCGGCGCTTTGGCGGCCTGCATCCATTATGTGGTACAGGTGTTACATCTCTTATGCTTGTAACATCAATTCCACATGCCTGTAATGCACGTATTGCTGCTTCACGTCCTGAACCTGGTCCTTTAACCATGACATCTACAGAAGTCAAGCCATGTGGCAAAGCTGCCTTTGCTGCTGTCTCTGCTGCCATCTGTGCCGCATATGGAGTTGACTTTTTAGAACCTCTAAAGCCTAATCCGCCTGCACTTGCCCAAGAAATTGCATTTCCTTCAGAATCTGTAAGCGTAACAATTGTATTATTAAAGGAAGACTGTATGTGTGCCTGTCCATGTCCGACATTCTTCCTGACACGCTTTTTGCTTACCTTTTTAACTGTCTGTTTAGCCATTGTCAAACCCTCCTAGTTAGATTTGTTATTTCTTCTTATTTGCGACAGTACGCTTTGGACCCTTGCGAGTTCTTGCATTTGTCTTTGTCTTCTGTCCACGGACTGGAAGACCTTTCCTGTGACGAATACCTCTGTAACATCCGATTTCTTGAAGCCTCTTGATATTTAATGCAACTTCTCTACGCAAATCACCCTCAACTGTCTGTGTAGCGTCAATGACGTCACGAATACGTGAAACCTCTTCATCTGTCAGGTCCTTTACACGTGTGTCAGGATTGATTTTAGCTTCTGCTAAAATGCGGTTTGAACTAGCCCTGCCAATACCATAAATGTAGGTAAGACCGATTTCAACACGCTTATCTCTTGGTAAATCTACACCACTAATACGTGCCATGTATACTTTACACCTCCGTTATTTTCTAAAAGTTAATAAGTTATAAAAAATGATTACAGTGTATAACACTGTCAGCCGCTTTAAATTGTAGTCTTACAGCATATACTTCTATAGTGGCTGTCTGCGAAATGACAGCCGGTATGTGCCGCAGTCATCAATCTGCCATTGGTAAGACCAGCAATGGATGAAATGACACATCCTCCTGCTGAAATGGTTAATCACTCCATCTACAATATCACAGTACAACTAGTACCATAACGAACAGAAAGCAAGTTCTATCTTAACAACAGAAAAACCAAAGTTGTATACTTTGGCTTCCGTTTTCTAATTAGCCCTGTCTCTGCTTGTGTCTAGGGTTCTCACAGATAACTCTGATTTTTCCCTT
>CANOID010000009.1 GCA_947565985.1 uncultured Lachnoclostridium sp. | reverse complement strand
AATATTTACATCTCTTTGAAAATCTTTAATTTATTGTTTATTTACTTTTAATGAAATTATACAAAAAAAATGACACTTGCTCACCTCACAAGTGTCATTTTTTTTGCATTACAATTATCACAACTTAAATGACAATTGTAATGATAGTCTTTTATTGACTATTTTTCAAATATTTATTAATTTTACGGTTCCAGATAATCTGCCCTGTACTGATATTATAATTGCCTTCCAAAATCGCATTTACCGCTTTACCTACTTCTGATATTGCCTCACCATAATTTCTGAACCTTGGTACAACTACTGCATTTTCTACTGCATCACTTAAAATCGTTAAATTCAAGCTGTTACTACCCATCATCTGCTGAAGTACCTTATCTGACTTTGTAACTTTCTTTAGTACAGATACACCCTCAGAATAGTCAAAAATCTCCGACTGTATTTTTGTATTATATGATAATACTTTCATAAGCTCCCATGCCAGATGTTTATTTCTTGAATTTTGATTCATAGCTATTGAAAGAGTATCAAGAGTTGATATATTATCGCCATCTGGACCTGCTGGCATTGGAATGCACTCCCATTCAAAACTAGAGTATTTTTTTACCCTTAACGGATATGGCTTATATGCTCTGTACTCTGAAAATGACATAGGCTGAAATACAACATTGCCTAAGTCAAAATCTTTACTATCTGCATTATATCTACTGTTTATGTTTCCTAGCCTTTCTATAAAAGAAAGTGCTTGTTCTACATTTTTGCCAGTCATATAACACTCTGTACCTTGTTGGTTAAATAATTTTATCGCATCTGATTCAAATGCTTCCACCCATGTGTATCCCACTACTCCAAATTGGTCAATTATCCCATTACCATCTGTGTCTTTGGTGACCTTTTTGCAAATTTCATAAAAATCATTCCACGTCCAATCACCATTTGGTATTTTCACCCCTTCTTTATTCAGTATAGTTTTATTGACAAACATCAGCTTTGGGGCACATTCATATGGAATGGAATACTGTTTTCCGTCATACTGTCCATATTCATAAGCTGATGAATAAAATGCTTCCTTATTAAAATCTTTATCCTCGTCAATAAATGATGTAAGGTCATTTAATACACCAATCTCTGAAAAGTTATTAAAGTCTTCTGAAAGCACATAAAACACATCTGGTGCATTACCAGAAAGCAGTTTTTCAGATAACCATTCAGAATAATCTTCCTTTAAAATTCCACTTTCATATTCTACCTTTATATCTGGATTCTGTTTTTCAAAAATCTTTATAGCATCATCAAGTATATGGTAAGAGTAGCCATTCTGTACGTTCCAATAACTGTCTGAAAATACTCCTATAGTTACAGTTTTTTTCTTATTTTTATTAAATTCCTGATATGTACCATAATAAACTAACATACATCCTATCAGCAGTACAACACTTAAAAAACATACAATAAAATTCTTTTTGCGTTTAAGCATATTAGTTATCATTCTTCATCTCCAAAAAATTTGTTTACGGTGCCAGTCTGTACTGCCCAGATAGCGAGTTGTGTTCGATCCCTTAAATCAAGTTTGCTAAGGACAATACTTAAATTATTTCTGACTGTTCCCTCAGACAAGCTCATTTTTTTAGCAATCTCTTTATTGGACATACCACTTCCAACCAATGAAATAAGTTGCAACTCAGACTTTTTTAGTTCTGATATCTGCTGTTCATTTACTTGAATTGTTATATTGTATTGTGCCATTTTAGAAAACAATTTTACAACTTTAGATGCAATATCTTCATTAATCATAGCGGTTCCTTGGTATACTTTGCGAATTGCACCTGAAAGTTCTTTAGATGAAATCCCTTTTAACAGATACCCACTTGCCCCATACTTTAAAGCATTAAAGACGTATTCATCATCATCAAAAGTAGTAAGAATAACAATTTTTATCTGTGGATAATTTTCTTTAATAATCTGTGTACAGATTACGCCATCCATTTCAGGCATACGTATATCCATTAATATTACATCTGGCTTCTCTTTTCTAACAGAACGTATCACCTCAGTACCATTTTCTACTGCATCAATAACTTCGATATCCTTCTCAGCTCCCAAAATAATCTGTAAGCTTTGCCTGATTAACTCTTGGTCTTCTGCAATTAAAATTTTAATCATTGTTTTCTTCCTCTCTTCCCCACCGAATCGGAATTTGTGCTTCAATAGTAAAACCGTCTTTGCCATTATAGCACAAGCTACCCTGTAACATAGCCAGTCTTTCTTCCATGTGGTGTAAACCAAATCCTTTTTCAATATTTTTGCATCCAATTCCATTATCTTTAATGTATATCTTTAATAAGTTATATTCCCTACTAATATTAATCTGGATTCGTTTTGCCTGTCCATGTCTTATAGAGTTTGTAATACTTTCCTGTACAATTCTATATATAATATCCTCCTCATCTTCATTAAAACAGTTTAATCTGGCTGTACAATTATACTCTATTTCTGCACTTGTTGCAATGCGCATTTCATTAACAATACTAATTAAGCCTTTCTCCAAGTCAAATTTTTCCAGCACCTCTGGACGCAATGCTTTAACAGAACGTCTTACATCTGTCATACCCTGTCTTGCAACATCAGAAATCGCTTTAAGCTGTTCTTTTGTTGCCTCTGGAGCAACATCCATTAATGCTATACAAGCCTCTATTCCTGTCGTTATTCCTGCCAGTGCATGCCCAAGGGTGTCGTGAATTTCTCTTGCCAGACGATTTCTCTCTTTTGTTTCTGCCATTTTTTCTGATTCTTTTGCATATTTTTCAAGCTGTATATTTGCATTACATAGCTCATCATTTTTTATATTTAACTGATTATTAAGGCTTAAAATCCTCTCTTTTTCATTAAATTGGAAATGTACTAACAAAATAGTGTAAATAAGAAAAATAAATGTATTAATAGAAGATACTGTGTTTTTTATCCCTAATAATATTGAACGGACATCATTTTGGAAATACTCCATATAAGTGTCCAGAGAAATTATTTCATTATATGCAGACATTAAGTTATAATCTGATAAAATATAAAATACACATACCAGAATCACAAATGGAAATTTGCGTTCTGGTTTTGGAATATATCTCATCGTATCTGCAAGTATAAGCAGCAGGATACCATTGTAACTAAATCCTAAGATATAACTTATAAAAAAGCTGACTCCTATCTCAAAGCAGACTTTTACAGCTAGTAAACAACCATTTACATTTCTTACAAACATAACAAGTATACAACTGATATACAATCCGCCAGATACTACAGGTATTTTCCATGCAGTAATTGGCATCCTACCTATTTTTGTCAAAAATTCCGATGCTGAACTTTCTTGTATATATCCTGATAAACTGTATGCCATAATTATTGATATATACATAATTATTAACATATTAAGGTTTTTCATAATAACCAATATAAAGTCAGAGGACCTGCTTTCTTCCATACTGCAACCTCCCATCTTACTGCCATCTGTCTGTGCCAAATTCTTCAACATTTTTTCTTGTTACTAATTTTACAGGAACTAATATATTTTTTTCAACACTTTCCCCATTTAATAATTTATAAATAACATTTGCTGCCTGACTTCCAATTTTCGATGGAAACTGCGCTGCAGATGCCATCATCATATGCTCTTTTATCAAAGCTTTAGAATCTGGTGAGGCATCTACTCCATAAACACCAACTTCACCAAGCATATTATTTTCTTCTAATGCAGCAACTACTCCTACACTTGCCAAATCATTTAGGCAGAATACATTGTTAAAATCTGTCCCATGTTCTATAGCCTCCTGTAACTTTGGCATTGCAATTTCTAATTGTCCTTGACATTCTATTTTTTTTACAATCTCTATACCCTTTTGTTTTCCTACAATATCCAGAAACCCCTGTACTCTATCTTGTCCTGACTTAGTAGATTGGTGTGTCATTATAACTACTTTTGCATTTTTGCACTGTTTTATAAAATATTCTCCTATAATAAGTCCAGCACCATAGTTGTCAGATGTAATCGTACAATCAGCTAAGTCACTATTATTCACATTGGTATCTACTACAATAATCAACACTCCCTGTTTCCTTGCACGTTTTAGTACCAAAGACAGGCTTTCCCAATTCACAGGTGTTATTACAAGCACATCAATACCTAAATCTAACATTTTGCTAATTTGTTCAATTTGTCTGTCTGCATCTAACGCGGGGTCTCTGAGAATCAGTCTGTCACCTTCTGCCTCAACCTTAGCACTGATTTCTTCATTTATTATCTTATAAAATTCATTATTCATTGTCATATAACTTGCACCAATCAGATATGCATTTTTCTTTTGGTTTACAGAATAATCTTTATTTGAAGAAACCAATAAGGCTAATATTCCTAATACTGTCAGATTAACTAAAGCAAGTGTAATCCAGAATACTTTATTATGCTTCATATTCATCTTCCTTACCTCTTGGACAAAATTTTACTATTTTGATCTAAAAATTTTGCTTAATTATATCACTTTTAATATTTTAAATCAAACTCTTACCATTAAAAAACAGACAGAGACAAGATTACAATCTTCTCCCCGCCTGTTTTTAAGAATGCTGCCATCAGATTTCTACATATCAGACATTTTTTTAATAATTCCACACGCTTTGTAATGTTTTAACGGATAGTATTCAACAGTAACATTTTTTTCTTCTGCAAGTTTAATAATATGTACAAGTTCCTGACTTTCTTTGTATTTATCCCCAACCAACACCTTCCACGGAACCCTTCTAAGCAGCACTCTTGTCGTTTCTCCAATTCCTGGTTTTATAAGATTAATATCATCAATACCATATTCTTTGCCAATTTTTCTTACTTCATCAATGCCTTTTTCTTTATTTATCCCATCTGCAAAAATCCTGTCTTTTCCAGAAGTTTTTAATACAAACTCTCTTTCAATAGCATGGATAAATTCATAAGATAAGTCTGAGTCGGCAAGCTCTTTATAGTATACTGCACCATGAAAATCACTAGCTCCGATAATATCACTTCTTAAAAAAGTCCTGCTTATTAAACCTGATACAGTACAGTTAAGGCACGAACTTGGAACTAAGATATCCTCATGTGTACCACATAATGTAGTAACATTGGCAGGGTCTGCAAGCACTGCAATATCATTATTAACACCTGAAAATTCCTGCAAAGCTTTTTTAAGCTCATTTAAAATTGCCCCTTTGCCAATCCACCCATCTACAAACAAAAGCTTTTGTGGGTCATATCTTTTTAAAAGATAATTCATTGCATTTTTATCAATTCCCCTGCCACGTATTATTGAAATTGAATAATGTTCTATATCAATATTATACTTGAATTTAAAATATCTTTTTAATAAAATTCCTATTGGAATACCTGCTCTCGCAAGTGAAACAAGTACAATATTTTTTCCCCTTGTTTCTATTATCTTATCCGCAAGCCTGCCTGTAGCCAAAGCTACTGGTTTTGCATAATTTTTTAAGGCCTCTTTATATGCCTCCATATACTCTGAACTTGGTACATATTCACGTGGAAGCATTTCACAGTAATGTTTGCCAGATTGTATAAGCTTTTCCCTTTCTTCTGTTGGCTGTGGTTCTACAAGCCCTGTTATATCTTTTAATAAAAGCTTTACGTCATCTTCACTATAGGAAGTCCTCATTATATACACCACCTGACCACACTAATATCAAAATTATTATTCATATAAACTGATTTACATAAATCATTGATGCCTGCATTAGAAATCTGAAAAGAATCTGTAACAATAATAACTTTATCATAACATCCAATATCATATATAAAGGTTTTTCTGTTATCATCATAAACACTTCTTAATTCATATCTGCAATGTAGTGGATAATTTTTATTGTTGCTAGTAATAATAGGGCTTCTAGTTGTAGAATGACTTTTCACATTATAACCTGTATTTTGAAGTCTGTATGCTATGTATATTGCTGCATACATAAATTCTTCTGTACCAAGCACTAACACTGATTCTTTATCAGTCAACTGCAAAATTTCTGATATCTGCTGCCAGAGATTCTCACAGGCTTTACTATAATCTGCACCATTGACAAGTCTTCTTGCATTCATACAGCCATTTACATCAATCCTCTTTATATTTGGTGCTTGAATTTCATCTAAATTTGTTATATACTTGCCATTGTTTTCAAAACTTTCTGCTATGTTTGTATATTTGCTGTTATCAGTTTTTACAATATAATTGATATCAATATTATTTTCTCTATAGATGTTTAGTGCCTTTTCATCCATGCCATTTACAATAGAAGCAACTGCGAACTTAATGTTTTGACTATATATTTTATAAGTATCTTTAATAATATTAACAATTTTCATTATTGTATTACCTGTTGTTACTTCGTCTTCCATGAAAATAATACAGTCAATTTTACTAATTACTCTATCAAGGTCTGTCTTAACTAACTTTTGTTCTTCTGCATGACTATGACTTTCTGTAAAATACAAATATTCTACATCTTTAATATCTTCTCTTGTGGTCTGTATATACATACAGTTAATTTTTATAGCTACTCTGGCACCAATTGCCGTGGCAGTTTCGGCAAAACCAACAGCCAACACTTTTTTATTTTTATACCTGTCTGTAAGCACTTTTGCCAATTCATCAAACATTGCAAGTGTTTTGTCTGGCACAGATGGGATATGCTTTGCCTGTAAACTATTTACTAAAAGGTACTTGCGTTTGTTATTGTTTTCACGTTTTGCTATCCTTATAAGTTCTTTTTCTGTATACAAACTCTGCACCTGCCTTTATTTTTCTATTATTCTATTATCATCTTTTTATATCTGCACCATTTTTTCATAATTTCTTCGCACTGTTCTGTATCAATATCTTCAACTGCATTTTTTAACTGTTCAAAATAATCATTTTGTATACCGCTATAAGTATAGTGTTTCATTCCATTTATAACTTCTTCCATAGCATCCATATCAAGATTATCCATAGCATCTTTCATCTTTGCAAAAAATTCTCTAAGTTCCTTCGAATTGACATCTTCTCGTAATTCACCTTGTGCCATATCCTCTTCTTTAAAATAAGATGATAGTATTTCTTTATATTGTATATACTTTTCTAACATTCTTGGAGTAACTTCTTTAATTAATTCTGTTTCACCAGTGTTGCCAGCCACTTCCATACGCTCTGCAATAGAGGCAAGTTCCATAGCTCCAATCTGTCTTGATGAGCTTTTAAGTGCATGCACTTCTATAGTATACCTTTTCCACTCTTCTTTTTTCACACATTCCTGTATTAAAGCATATTTTTTATCAATAATGCGATAGTATTCTTTAAGTATAGACCAAAACAGCTTTTCTCCTCCTAACAGCTTTAAAGCTGCTTGTACATCAAGCCCTTTGATTTCCAGTGCCTTTTTCTTTTCTGATTTCTGGTTTAAATTCTCACTGCCTTCTTTATTCTTTTTAAGGATTTTTTCTTTTGGAAGCCATTTTCTCAACTTAGAAGTTATAACTCTAAGTTCAATCGGCTTTGCCACAAAATCATTCATTCCCTCGCTGATAAAAAGCTCTCTTGTGCCATCTACTGCATTGGCAGTAAGAGCTATAATAGGAACCTGCCCGTTTTCTCCAAGCATACGACGAATAACCCTTGTTGTCTCTATTCCATCCATCTCAGGCATCATATGGTCCATAAATATTATATCATAACGTTTGTCTGTAATTTTTGTAACAGCACTCATACCACTAATTGCAGTCTCAATCTTCATATTCAATGGTTTTAAAAGCCCCTGCACCACAGTAAGATTAATTGCATTGTCATCCACTACAAGAATTTCTGCATCAGGTGCAGTAAAATCAAAATCTTCTGCCTCCATCATTGAAATATCTTGATAAATAGTTTCACCCCTAAAAACACCAGCAAGACTTAATGTATAAACAGGCTTTTTTATAACTCGAATATTAGGAATATTATATGTACGTGTTGCACGGAAATTTACAATTACTATACCATTAATATCTGGATTATCTTTTAAGAAATTTTGCACTTCATCCGTTAGAAGCGGCTGTTCTACAAATAAATATTTTATTTTATCTTTTATTTGGTTAAGGTTCTCTTCTGATTTAAGTCTTATATATTCCACACCAAACCTTGGCAAATCAATTTCCATTTCACTGGCAATATATTCACTAGTAATAAGACAGGCTGCCGATATGTTTTCCTGTATTCTATCAATAGATGGCTTTTTATCAACTACTCTTTGTGGCAGCACAAATGAAAATGTACTTCCAGACCCATACTCACTTTTTACTTGAATTTTTCCACCCATAAGAGATACAAGCTGCTTACATATCGCAAGACCAAGACCTGTTCCCTCAATATTGCGGTTACGCTTACTGTCAAGTTGTTGGAAAGATTTAAAAAGCTTTTTTATATCATTTTTTGCAATGCCACTTCCTGTATCAGATACATCTACCTGCATTAAAATCATATTTTCTTCTATCTGCCTAAAATCAACTTTTAAATGCACATTGCCTTCCTTTGTAAATTTCACTGCATTGTTGGCAAGGTTCACCATAATCTGCTTAATACGTATGCTGTCGCCATGCATCTCATGTGGGAGGTCGGGATTGACATCTAATGTAAGTTCAAGCTTTTTATTGCCAATACGTGTCATTATAATATTGGCTACATCATTAATAAGTGACATTGGTTCATAATCTGTTTCGTTAATATCCATCTTACCAGATTCAATTTTTGAAAAATCTAACACATCGTTAATAATTGTAAGTAGTGTCTGTCCAGAAGATTTAATCTGGCTTATATAAGTTTTGGCAGCAGGAGATATTTCTTCACGCAGTGCCATTTCAGCCATACCTATAACTGCATTCATTGGTGTGCGAATTTCATGGCTCATATTGGCAAGAAAGTCTGACTTCATACTAGAAGATTTCATAAGTTCTAAATTCTTTAAATAAATCTGATGCTCACTAAAAGCTACTTCGGATATCACATTGGCAATATCATACAATGCAGAAGTTATTTTATCTACAGTTGATATATCAACAATACTAAGTTTTTTAGCAGCCTCTATAAGCTCTTCTTCATCCACGCCAATTAGTCTTGCTAATTTACGATTTTTCTCTTCATCAGCAGGTTTTGGTAAAACCTGACCTCCCATAAAACATCCGACCATCCTGCCGTCTGCCATAATAGGAGCAGCAAAAAGCATCAACCCTGCATGACAACAATATGTACATGATTTACCAGCTTCACGTGCCATACTTGCACCCATCCTGTTACAGTCTGCACAACACATATTTCCTGTCTCTGTAGCCAGCACATATTTCTTGCAAAAATCCGTAAAGTTAGATGGTTCTGTTACAGCAACGCCATTTATATCTGTAGTAAGTACTGCAATATTTGTCATCATAGAAAATGCATTTTGTATCTTTTGCAGTATTCCTATGTCCACCAAATCAGTAAGACCAATTTCTTCCTTAATAATTTCCATAAATTGTCCTTATTCCCCTTCTCATAGTTGGTCTTTCAGCCCAAAATAACTTTAAGCAGCGAATTAAGCTTTAACATATCAATAGGTTTTAAGAGATATCCACGCGGATTAAGAGACATTACCTCTTGGATTTTTTCTTTTTCTCTAACACCTGTAAGAAATATTACTGGTAAGTTTTTAGTTTTGTCAATAGCGCGCAGCTTCCTTAAAACTGCAGCACCATTATCCTCTGGCATCTCATAATCTAAAAGTATCAGGTCTGTAGTTTTAGTCTCAAGAAACTTCAATGCTACTTTACCACTTTTTGCCGTTGCCACATCATATTTACTTGCCAGATAACTTTTCACAAGCTTTAATACACTGCTGTCATCATCTACTACTAGAATATGTTTTCTTCTGCCCTCTAGCTTTTCTTTTGCCTCTAAGGTCGCAAGCAGTTTTTCAGCAGACTTGACAGCATCCGCTGCCTTATTAATTACATCTTTATCCTTTTTTATTGTATTGCCTATAACCTTTTTCTTATGGTCAAGCATTTCAACAATTTTTTGCTCTATATTTTGAAATGAATAAGGCTTATGAAATATAGTAGGATTTATCACTGGAGCAACTTTTAAAAGTTGAGTACACTCGCTTGACTCACCTATAATAACAATAGGTATCTGTTTTTTTGCAAGTTCTCGCTCTTCATTGACAAATCTTTTCATTTCTTCAGGGCCTTCTCCAAGCAAACAGTACACAAATACATCAGGCTTTATATACTTCAAATGATTTATAATATCATCATACCTATTTGATGTACTTATACACTCAAAACTAAAGTCCATATTAGTAAAAAATTCATTAATAACCATCTTATTATTTCCTGTAATCAATACTTTATATTTCATATGTTTCCCCCTTTTTCAACACAAGCTGGTAATTGTTCCACCACAAAATATATAATCATTTTTATAAAAAACTATGGCTTGACCGGGCGTTACTGCCCTCTGTTTTTCGTCAAATTTGCACATAAGACGTCCATCTGCAAGAGGTACAACTTCACACTCTGCACCAGTGTGTGCATACCTTATTTTTGCTGTAAGTCTGTATGGCTCTTCCAAATTTTCTACTGCCATATAATTTATATTACCAGCATATACAATATTTGTAAATACACTGTCAGCATTCCCAAGCACTATCTCACGTGTTTTAGATATAATTTTTTTTACATAATATGGATGTGAAGCCGGAAGATTCAGCCCCTTTCTCTGCCCTATAGTATAATTTTCAATGCCTTTATGCATTCCAAGTACATTACCATTATCATCAATAAAATTTCCGGGTATACACTTTTCTCCTGTTTCTCTCTCGATAAATCCAACATAATTATGGTCAGGTATAAAACAGATATCCTGACTTTCATTTTTATATGCTACATTTAAACCAGCATTTTGTGCAATTTGTCGTACCTTTTCTTTATTGTAATCGCCAAGTGGCATAATTGTGTGTTCAAGCTGGTACTGGTCTAAGTTATAAAGCACATATGTCTGGTCTTTTTTTCCTGCAACAGATCTACTAATTGTATATCGTCCATTATTCAGTTTTATTATATGTGCATAGTGACCTGTAGCAATATAATCTGCACCAATTTCAATAGAATATCTTAAAAGTGCATCCCATTTAAGATATTTATTACACGCAATACAAGGATTGGGTGTATTCCCTCTTTTATACTCTTCTATAAAATAGTTAATTACTTTTTCTCGAAATTTATCTCTAAAATTAATTACATAGTATGGAATGTCTAATTGCTCTGCAACACATTCTGCATCATCTGCAGCAGAAAGCCCGCAGCAGCCACTTTCATTTTCACTTATTAAAGCATTTTCATCCTGCCACATCTGCATTGTCACCCCAATTACATTGTATCCCTGCTCTTTAAGAAGATATGCCGCAACAGAAGAATCAACACCACCAGACATACCAACTACAATAGTCTTGTTTTTCACTTGTATACCTCCTCCATATATTTCCAACGAAAAAAAGCCAATACACCTACCTAGACATATCAGCTTTTTATATTCGCATAAATGTGTTTTTGTATAAACTTAATCTAATATTTTTATTCAGCACTAGCCAGAATCTCTTTCTTATTGTATGAACCACAGGCCTTACATACTCTATGTGACATCATTAAAGCTCCACATTTATTGCACTTTACCAAATTTGGAACAGTCATTTTCCAGTTTGCCCTTCTCTTGTCTCTGCGGGACTTAGAAGATTTATTTTTTGGACAAATAGACATTTATTTACACCTCCTAAAAATTTTGTAGTTCCATATTACAACGCTTTTTCGATTATATCAACTGATAATTAATTTGTCAACATCTTTTTACCACTGCAAATTTTATAGTTACTTTTTACAAACCGTTGTATAACTACCAACCATTTATTGGATACAATAGATAAAATAAAAAAAAGCTTGCCAAATAAATATAAATGTGATATATTTTAAGGCAGTTGGTAGATATGTACATAACAGGGGCGTTCTCAATTTATTTGAGTGCGCCTTTTTTTCTAGAATGGCATATAATATATATTAATATCTGAAGAAAGGATGATACATAAATATGGAAAAAAATGTTATTGAACAAGTTTTTGGAACAGATGTGTTTAACGACGACAGAATGAGGGAGAAACTCCCTAAGGATGTATATAAATCATGGAAAAAAACACTTGAAAGTGGTGAAGACCTTAATACTGACATTGCCAATGCTGTAGCACATGCAATGAAAGAATGGGCGCTTGACCATGGAGCTACACACTATACACACTGGTTTCAGCCAATGACAGGTGTTACTGCTGAAAAACATGATTCTTTTTTAAGTCCTGCAACAGACAGCAGACCTGTACTTGAGTTTTCTGGCAAGGAACTTATAAAAGGTGAACCTGATGCTTCTTCATTCCCATCAGGTGGGCTACGGGCTACATTTGAGGCAAGAGGATATACAGCATGGGACTGTACATCACCAGCTTTTCTGCGTGAAGATGCTGCTGGGGTTACATTGTGTGTTCCAACAGCCTTTTGTTCTTATACTGGCGAAGCTTTAGACAAAAAAACACCCCTCCTGCGTTCAATGGAAGCAATTAGTAAACAGGCTGTACGTATCTTAAAACTCTTTGGTTATAATGATGTTAAGAAAGTTTCCTGCTCTGTAGGTCCTGAACAGGAATATTTCCTTGTAGACAGAGATAAATATTTACAACGTAAAGATTTAATATTTACAGGACGTACTCTTTTCGGTGCTCCTGCCCCAAAAGGACAGGAATTGGATGACCACTACTTTGGTACAATTAAAGAACGTGTTGCAGCCTTTATGAAAGACTTAAACACAGAACTTTGGAAACTAGGTGTACTTTCTAAAACACAACACAATGAAGCTGCTCCTGCACAGCATGAAATGGCTCCTATTTTTGCTACAGCCAATATATCTACAGACCACAACCAACTTGTTATGGAAGTCATGAAAAAAGTTGCAAAAAGACACAACTTAGAGTGTCTTCTTCATGAAAAACCTTTTGCTGGTGTAAATGGCTCTGGGAAGCACAACAACTGGTCTATGGTAACTGATACAGGTCTCAATCTTCTTGACCCCGGCAAAAAACCACATGAAAACAGTTTATTCTTAACTTTCTTAGCAGCAGTTATTAAGGCTGTAGATAATAATGCAGAGCTTCTGCGTCTTTCTGCTTCTAACCCTGGCAATGACCACAGACTTGGAGCAAATGAAGCACCTCCTGCTATTATTTCTATTTTCATTGGAGAACAGTTGGAAGACGTAATTGAACAAATTGTAAAAGGTGATGCTTCATCTTCAATACAGGGAAGTCAACTTGATACAGGTGTACACGTACTTCCGGTAATAAGAAAAGATGCAACAGATAGAAACCGCACTTCACCATTTGCATTTACAGGTAATAAGTTTGAATTTAGGACGTTAGGGTCTTCACTATCAATTGCAGGCCCTAATTTTACATTAAATGCAATTGTAGCTGATACTTTACAGGATTTTGCTGATGAACTTGAAAATGCAAATGATTTTGACAGTGCTGTTAAAGAACTTATTAAGAAAACTATTGTTGAACATAAGAAAGTAATATTTAATGGCGATGGATATTCAGATGACTGGATTTCTGAAGCTGAAAAGCGTGGATTGCCAAATATTAAGTCTATGGTTGAAGCTATCCCATATCTTGTATGCGACAAGACAGTAAAGATGTTTGAAAGGCAAAATGTACTTAACAGGGTTGAGCTTGAGTCACGTGCTGAAATCAACTATGAAATTTATTCAAAGACCATAAATATTGAAGCAAAAACTATGATTGATATGGCAGGCAAACAGTATATACCTTCAATTATAAGTTATATTACAAGTCTTGCCAACTCAATTAACAGTGTTAAAACAGCGTCTTCTGAGGCTGATGTATCTGTACAAACAGAGTTGTTAAATAAGTGTTCTTCACTTCTTGCAAAGGCTCAGAAAGCACTTGCTAACCTTGAAAAGGTAACTGCAGAAGCAGTCACTAAAGAAGAAGGGCAAGAACAGGCAACATTCTTTAAAGAAATTGTATTTACTACTATGGAAGAACTTCGTGCACCTATTGATGAATTAGAGATGATAGTTGACCAAAAATACTGGCCAGTGCCAACATATGGTGATTTATTATTTGAAGTATAATAATAGATATATAATTAGATAGTGTATTGCAACAGGCAGGTAAAATAATTACCTGCCTGTTGTGCTGTAATTTATAATTTTTTGAGGGTTTCTGTCAGCCGTACCAAACAGTCCCCTCATTTATCTTACCACCTCCTTTATGAAGTGACTTTTGTCAAGAAGTAAATTTAATAAATAACAAACTCTTTCTCTTTAACAAAACCCACATTTGTTCTCTGAAGATATCCGGAAGAAGTCTCTGGTCTGACAGTTCCCGGCATTTGACCACTCCGTTATCCGTGGATTGGTTACTTACAGGTCAATGGTCCGCCGTAAGCCCTGCTGTCCTTAAACGTGGATCAATGCATTCATGCACTGCCGACAAGGAGGTGCCGCAGATGGCTTGAACCCCAGTGCAGCCAAAGGCTCCTGCCAGATATCTCCAGTTTTCTTGTTTTTAGTTACGCCTGCTTAATCAGCTTAGCTGTCTATCATCAGAATGACAGCCGGCTGTCAGGGGCTGCACAGCAGTTCATTTCACCCTTGACGGGCGGATGGCAGTCTGGTATCACGCTGCTCCGATATTGTCTGTCATCATCCCCCATATAAAGCACGCAAGCTCCCTTGCAACGGCTGTCACCGCTACATTCTTTTTCTTGCCATGCCTTATCATTTTATAATACTTCCTCCTCAACCTCTCGTTTGCTTTGTCTGCATATGCGATCACCTCCGGCTGATTGCCATTCTGCCTTGCTTTTAAATCTTTTGACTTATGACCTATCTGTCCTTTGCAGATCCCTTTTGCTGACTCCACCAGCAACCTCCTCAGATGGCTGTTCCCGGCTTTTGTGATGGACAGCCTATTGGTCTGGTCACTGCTTGAATCTTCTCCCGGCGTCAGCCCAAGGTATGCAGAATAAATATTCCCCTTTGCAAATCTTCGGAAATCCCCGGTCTCAACCATGCAGGATAACGCTGTATGGGTTTTTACCCCAAGAAAACAAACCAGTTTCTTTACTTTCTCCACATACTCCGTTTCAGATGCCAGTTCTTCTATCCTTTTATCAAATGTCTCTATCCGGTTTTCCAGATACTCATATGTGATCAGGTATTCATTCAGGGTTTCTCTGTCCATTGTTCCAAGCCCTATGCCTTTGAGCCATTTCAAATGTGCCTGTGTCAACTCAATGTCATTAACTTAAGTATTTTATAACGGGAATTTGATAAAAAATACTATAAATTATTGGGCATTTTATAGTACAAGTTATTGGTCGATGCTTTTAAGTTAATGACATTGGTGTCCACTTCCCGCCGGTATGTATAATGGAATCCCTGGCTCAGACAGAATGCGCTGATCCTCTGCTTTGTCTTTTTTAAATCGGATTTATGGTCATCCCGCATCCGTAGATAGACTTTTACATCATCATCTTTGTCTGTCGGGATATGTACCGCATGATACCCTCCGTATGCCAGGCACTGGGCAATCATGAGCGCATCCCGTTTGTCTGTCTTGATCCTCTTTCACTGCTGTGTCAGCATTGTAGTTGGGGCAAGGATCACACAACGGATTCCTTTTTTTACTAATTCATGATACAAAGAAAATCCCAGACATCCCGCTTCATAACCGCATAGAATATCCCAGTCATCTTTTATTTTTGATTTTAATTTTTCGATAAACTGCACGATATTGTCCGGTTCTGGCGTTACCTTGATGTTTGCATAAATAATGTCATCCCCGTCAAATCTTGGCTCAATGGCGCATAAAGTGTAATTTGTGCTATGGACATCCATTCCGATTCGTAGTATTCTTTTCATTAGGTGACCTCCTTTTGTATGTGGTAATCCCTGTTACCATTGTTTTTTTACAAAACTTAGTATACAGGTAAATCCACGTTGCTACAAATGTGGGGTCACTTCATATTGTCCTTTAATCTTATAAAAACTTTTTAAAATCAGGATAAAATTCATAATCTCTAGGAGTAAAATTATATTTATCCCATTTTGCAAATTTTTGAAAATATACTAGTTCATTTTCACCTGACAAAACCAGATTTCCAATATATTCGTGAGTTACGCTGCAAAACATCAGGCTTTCATCATAAAAAAAGCATATATCTTCAATGCCATCAGTTTTGTTATGGAATATACTCTCAAAATATTTTACTAATGTATCTGTTAAAGCAATATTTGAATAAAATAATTTAATATAAAGCGGCTTTTCATAAGTTTTATAACAATACCATGAATAAGTTTCATATTTTTTATAAATATACGAATTCAATTCATGTGTTAAAGTACATTTTTTTTCTTTTGCCTGATGAAACGTTAATGAAAAATATGTTGAATGTTCCAAACAATATGATATAAAACCTCTGTATTTTTCTCCTTTTATATCGTTCAGTAATTTGTATATTAACATATTGGTTCTCCTATAAAAATATTATTTATGTACCTAATTTTTCACTCTCAAAACTTCCTTTGCTAGATTGCCTATAGTATAACATAGAGAGGTTCTTCTTGCACTATGCCTTCTTTTGAACCGCTTACTCAATATATTGTAATATAATATTTATAAAATATGAAACAGGCACAATACATACCTCTTTCATACTTTATCTTACTATAGTTACATTAAATTTTTTAGAAACACCATTTGCTTTTACAACAATTACTGTTTTTCCCCTTTTCTTTGCTTTTACAAGACCAGTTGCGGTTACTGATGCAATACTTTTATCCTGAGACTTAAATTTTGGTAATGTATCAGGGTTACACTTTGCCTTAATTTGTACACGCTTGCCAACTTTTAGCTTTGCTTTATTCTTCTCTAATACAATTTGTGGCTTTTTAACTGTAACTGTACATGTTGAAGTAATATTATTTGGTGTCATAGCAATAATTCTCACTGTACCAGATTTAATACCTATCACTAATCCATCATTTACTGTAGCAACCTTTGGATTACTGCTTTTCCATGTAATAGTTTCCTCATCAGCATCCTCTGGTTCGTAAGCAAGTTCTACCCATTCTCCATTGCCACCAACATATATAGTCATCTGTTTTGCTACTGTCAATCCCGTAAACGGTGGTGTTTCACTGTAATCGTCTTGGTCTCCTTCTTCTGTTTCATCAATATTTTTATCTGGATTTTCTTCATCATTAATATATCCTGAAACTGTAATTGAGCAATTTTCACTACTTCCATCAGGCATTGAGGCTGTAATAACAGCATTTCCTTCTGATATTCCAGTAATAATTCCTTCTCCGTCTACACTAACAACACCACTATTATCTGTCTTCCAAGTTAAATCTTTTGCTTTATAAGGAATATCTGCTGCTAGGTCAATTTCTATATAATCCGTTTCTCCAACCATTATAGTAATATTTGGTTCTAATATAGAAAAATAAGATGAAGATGCTTTGACATAAAAATTTTTATTTAAATAACTCTCAAAGCCTGTAACTGTTATAATATTAATTATTACAATAGCTATTATAATTATATACTTAGAAGCAATAATTTTCTTTTTATTAAAAAACATCGATAATATCCCCTTTTTTTATTTATGTTTTTTGATATATTATATAATGTCATTGAACTGTAATTTTAATAGTAGCACTTTTTCCATTATTAGATTTTACTAAAATAGTACCACTTACTCCTTTTGCTGCTTTTGCTGCAACTGATGCAACACCTTGTGGCGATGTAACAGAAACATAACGACTATTACTGCTCCAATGCAATGTATACTCTGCATTAGATGGTGTAATTGATAAAAGACTTGTTAGACTTTTACTGCTTCCTGGTTTTAATATAATGTAAGATTGTCTTCCAAAACTTAATCCTGTCACTTCTACTTTTGATGGTGCCTTTTCAGTTGTTGTATTTTGATTTACAGATGGCTGACTTACTGAAGTTGAATTAGTCCCTGTAGTACTTGGTTTTGGAGCTACTGGTTTTGGATAAACTGACACCATACAGCTTGCCATTGCACCATTAGAATCTTTCGCTGTAATAGTAGCATTTCCTTTAGAAAAATTATTCCTTGTTTGTATAGAAGCACGTCTTCCATTTCCTATTACACGAACTATTTTGGGGTTGCTGCTTTTCCATGAAACATTTGCTTTTGTTGCATTAGTTGGTTTATAATTGACATATAGTGTTGTATTTCTTCCACCATAAACACTCATAGTAGACCGTGACATTGACAAGCGTTTGATTTTAATTTCTTTTTGCTTTACTTTTACAATTCCAGTAACTTTTTTCCCATTTTTTGATTTTGCTGTTACTTTAACTTCTGCTATGCCTTTATAATCAGATGGTACAGAAATATTTCCATGTTTATCAATCTGTACAATCTTTGGATTCTGGCTTTGATATATAATTTTATTTTCTGTGGCATTTGAAGGGCTATAGTCTACAGAAAATTTTGCCTTATTTCCAGGATAAAGAGTAAAACTTTTTTTCTTTGCAGAAAGTTTCTTAATTAATATTTTCTTTGCTTTTACTTTTACTATACATGATGCCCTTTTTTGTCTTGTAAAAGTCATAGATGTAATTCTTGCACTCTCTCCTGCTTCTGCATCTTCTTGTACTGTAACAGTTCCATTATCATCTACTGTAGCAACATCTTCATTATTTGACATCCATATTAAATCTGTACTGGATGCTCTTTCTGGCTTTACTACAGCATCCGCATTAAAACTTTCTCCTGGCAATAAACAAACATCTGACTTCTCCAATGATAATTTCTGTACTGCATATTCTGTAACTGCAACAAAACATTCTGCACTTACACCATCTTCTGTTGAAGCTGTAATTACTACTGTGCTTCCCATAATTGCATCTGCGTATACAATAATTTCAG
Organism: uncultured Lachnoclostridium sp.; assembly: GCA_947565985.1. Lineage (GTDB taxonomy): Bacteria > Bacillota > Clostridia > Lachnospirales > Lachnospiraceae > Butyribacter. The sequence continues at coordinate 28,032 of CANOID010000009.1, read as the reverse complement.
CAGAAGTACCAAATTCATCTGCTACAACATCAGCTATTTTGGAATCACTGCTTGACCAATATATATCCTGAGTACACGTAACTGGTTCTGCTTCTACATAAAGATAACCTGTACCACCCTGTGCAACTTCAAGATAGTTATGGTCAAGTTTTAATGCTGTTGCCTTAGTATCTGTAAATCCAGTTACTTTTACTTTGCATAAAGCTTCAAAGCGTCCCTCACTAGCAATAACGCATATATTTGTCCTTCCATTACCAACTGCTGTTACTTTTCCTGTATCATCTACAATAGCAACATCCTCATCCTCTGAATAATATGTGCACTGTTGATTTGCTGCATTTGCAGGAGAAATAACTGTAACTAATTTATGTGTATTGTTCTTATTTGTCAATTCAATAGAATCTTCTGTAAATTTCACACTCTCAATAGAAATATTTTTCGAAAGTCCCTCCACTGTTACTTGACATGAAGCTGAAAAATTTTTATCATCAGACTCTGCTGTAATTATTGCTTTACCATTAGCTACAGCTTTTACATTACCTAATTGGTCTACAGTTGCAACATTTTTATCTGACGTCTTCCATATTACTTTTGGTATATATGTCCCTGGAGGATTAGTTATAACTGTTAATGTTGCACTACTTTTATCTTCTTGTAGAAAAAGATTTGTTTCACTTAATGTTATTCCTTCAAGGTCTATAATATCTTGTACTGTTACATTGCATTGTGCCTCAAAATTTCCATCTTCTGTAGTAGCTGTTATAACCGCAGAGCCATTTTTCCATGCATATATAACACCATTTTCTACTGTCGCTACTTTTTTATTAGAGGAATACCATTTTACATTCTGATTTTGAGCATTATCAGGCTGAACATTTGCATATAAAAAATCTGTGTCTCCATAACTGTTTAATACAACTGTATTTTTATTAAGAGCAATCCCATTTACACTACTTCCTGTAGAATCACTTTTTTCTTTTGTATAAATCTGTGAAATTATTTCTGCTGAAAGACATGAATTATAAAATGCTAAGTTGTCAACACTTCCACGAAGTAAGGGATTATATGGATCAATTCCAAGATACCACTCTGTGTTATCAAAAATCATATTTTCTACAGTTGTACCTTCAGACTTAAGCTTTCCATTTACATAAATTTTTACATTATTGTCACTAACTGTTACACAAATATAATTCCATATATTATCAGTTATAGCCTGTTCTTTTCCTGCAAAATATCCTCCTGATGGAGATGATGATATAACTACTGGTGAAGCTGTATCATCTTTTGTAATTTCAATACTAGATTCTTGTTCTGTTAAAAACTGTTCTCCTGCACAAATAAAAGGAGAATAAGTCTGCATTGATTCTGGTTTTACCCAAAGGGATATAGAATAATCGCTTCCATTAATTTCTGGAAATATCCTCAGTCCATATGTTCCATCTAAATAAATGCCTTTTCCACTTATTCCATCTTTATATATAGCATTTTTTTCACTATTTACAGAAAGAAGTGTACCTGAATTGCTTCCTTCTAAAGTATCATTCTCTCTTGTTACAATTAGTGCTGTACCGATTGAATTATTAAAATTATAATTACATATAGGATTAGGTAAATTTGTTACTTGCATAAATTTTCTTGTTTTTAAATTTTCTGCCTGACTAATACTTATATCTGGTAAAATCTGCATAGTAATAATAACCAATATTATAATTGTAATATAAAATCTTCTTTTCTTTTTCATAGTCTGCCTCTTTTCTTTTAAATTTCCTGTACTTTAACTGTCAGACATGTTATATTATCTATGCCACCTTCTTGTAATGCATAATTATGCAATGTTTCTGCTAATATATAAATATCTTTATCCTTGTATTGTTCTATACAATCCTTTATTTTTTCATCTTCTAACATATCTGTAAGTCCATCAGAACAAAGTAAAAATATATCTTCCTTATGCAGTTTAAATGGTTTCCAACAATAAAAGTCATCTGCTAGTATATCTAAATCATTTCCAAGATAACGCGTAAGAATATGACCACCTCTATGCTCCCTTATATCTTTTGCACTTAATAAACCGTTTTCTACCATAAGTTGTGCTTGTGTGTGGTCTTTAGATATTTGTAACAATTTTTTGTTTCTATATAAATAAATGCGACTATCACCAATATTAGCAGAATATGCAATACCATTATCAAAAACTAATAGAGTAACAGTATTTCCAGAATTTACATTCATTTTTCCTAAAAGCTGCATCTGCAAGCTTTTTCTAGCAGTTCCAATAAATTCTTCTAGTGTCTGTTTTGTCCACTTTTTATCTAAAAATATTTTCATTGCTTTTACAGAACACAAAGAGGCAATTTCACCATAAGATTCACCACCCATTCCATCGCAAACTGAAAATACAAATTTATTTCCTATATCTTTGATTTTTTCATTTCGCCTGTTTTCTAAAACATTTTCCCTTATCAAGCCATTTATAAAATAATTATCTTCGTTATTAGTACGCAACTTTCCTTCATGTGAAAAAACAGCACATTCAATATGCACTAAAAAATACCTCCCTTCATCTATACTAATTCAAATTTACATTGTGTAAGTTTCTTTTTTAGTGTTTCTACCTGTTTTTTTATTTCAGCACTTTTAGATACTGTAACTTTTTTTAAATTTTTTAATAATTTTAGCATTGATATATCTGATATATCTGTTAATGAAATATCAAGTATTTCCAATTCTTTCATATTTTCTATTCCATTAATATCTACAATTCCTGTTGCTGCAATATTTAGTTCTTTTATATTACTTAAATTTTGAATTTTTTTAAAATCTTCAAACATTAGATTTGCATCTAAAGCAAGTATCTTAAGATTTTTTAATTTCTCTAAAAATTTTCCTTCTGAAATTCCTGTTGAACCAGCACGCAAAACTTCTAAGGATGTTAATTGTGATAACCTATCTTCGTAGTCTCCCACTACCATATCACCAGTAATATCTAACTCTTTTAACTGCGTCATAGAAGATAATATTGTCATAACTTTTTTCTTGGTTAAATTTTCATTGTTATAACTTATATCTAATGAAACAAGATTGTGACAATTTTTCAGAACACTTATATCTTCAACATTGGTATAACTTATACTTAAATTTTTTAATTTTGTCAAATTTGAAATCATAGATATATCAGTAATTTGCATTTGTGAAAGGTCTAATGTTTCTAAATTTTCATATTCTGGCAAGTCGGAAAAATTGTTCAAATCTTTTCCCTTTAATTTTGTGACAGCTTTATGTTCAGCAAGAAGCTGCTCTTTTTCAGATAAATGATTATTATTTTCTGATATAACATCTACAGATGGTGTTGCTGTTATAAATTTTTCTTGAGTATTATTACTTGTTACTGTTTTTGTAGTTTCTGGTAAATTTTCTATATTTATACTATTTACTTTTTTGTTTTCTTTTAAAACAATACCTCTTACAATTACACTCGATGTTAATAATAATGTTATAACAGAACCAATAAAAATTATTTTATATTTTTTATTATGTAATATTTTATCCAGTATTGAAAATTTCTCTTTATTATCACTTCTTAATATTTCCGTTTCATCTGAATGGTCTACATCTTTTAATAGAGATGTAGTATCATCTGCATTATCATTAAGTAAACTAGTATAGTTTTCTTTTTCTCTTACACTTAATAATGCAGTAGAATACTCACTGCTATTTTGCAATAAATCCGCAGTACTTAGTCCTAATTCTCCTTTAGAATCAAATATATCAATACCACTCATATCGACCTCAGAAATAGGAAGTTTTTCTAATTCCATACGTAAATCTTGTGGAGTTTGATAACGTTCATCCTTGTTAGATTGACAAGCTTTTAAAATAATATTAACAAGTTCATCACTTCCATAAGATGGCTTCTTTAATTCTTGCCCTTTAATTCTTTGAATAAAAGCTTGCTCTCTAGCCTGTGCACTTCTTGCTGTTTCAGGAGTAAGAAAAGGCGGGCAATTATCATTTAACATTTGGTATAGTACAATTCCAAGAGAATAAATATCTGCTGTCCTATCATATGGCTGACTGTTATATACCTCTGGTGCCATATAATTTTTTGTCCCTTTACGAGACATCAACATATCTGTTTTTTCTATCGTCCTAGCAATTCCAAAATCTCCTAATTTAAAATTTCCATATTGTGATATAAATATATTTTCTGGCTTAATGTCTCTGTGAATAATATTATTAACTTGACATTTTTCTAAAGCTTGGCATATATCAATTCCAAGCTTAACGGTTTCTCCTTCGCCAATATCACGTTTTGTTTCAGTTCTATAGTTAATTAATGGCATGAGGAGTTCCATACGTATCATAATATCAAAACCTAATCTGTCATCACGTTTAAAAATTTTAAAATCTTCACAGCTTACGATATTGTCACAACCTTTTAGTTCTGACATTAATTCATATTCTTGCTTAATATCATCTGCCATTTGACGATAGTACTGCCAGATATCATCTTCATCCATCCCTTGAAAACGCAATGTTTCAAGCTCCGCTTTTTTACTTGGGATTGTTATAATTTTTAATGCAGAAGGTCTTACATTAGTGTCATGCCGAACAATTCTAAAAACACTGCCAAAACTTCCAGAACCTATTTCACGCTGGTCTTTTTCAAAGTACCATGAGCCAAAAAATGGCTCATATTTTTTATAACGCCAAATATCTTCCATACTTTATTTTATGTTCCTTTACCTGTTTAATCCTTGTATTGTTTCATAAAAAATAAATTCTTCATTTGCTAAAACAAACTTATCTTTATTTTTTAATCTATGTTTATTACCAAATTCTACATTAATTCCATTTACAAAAGTACCATTGGATGATTGTAAATCTTGTATATAATATTTTTCATCTTCCCAAGAAATACAAGCATGTCTTCTACTTACATTACTGTTATTTCTAATAACAAAATCATTCATTTCTTCTTTTTTTCCTATATAAATTTCTGGTTTTTCAAGTAACAGCACTTGTCCTGTCTTAGTATTTTTTATTGTTGCCATATTTCTCCTATAGTAAAAATTATTGCTTTGTTCACGAAAATCAGAAGAAAAATCTGCGGCACTTCCTAAAAGAACTGTTCCTTCTCCTTCGTCTTGCAAATTAACTGAATTTCTACGTTCGTTAAATTCCTGATGATTATCTATTCTTTCCTCTGTATATGTTGCTCTATCTTGTCTACCATTAGAAATATTTATTTTTGTTGTGCCATGACTTTGTGAAATCTGTTCTTTTTTACTGTTTTTAATTTTCCATATAACTAACCTTATAAGCCAGATTCCTATAAAGGCAATGATAACTGCTAATATAATTATAACTTTTCTTATTGTCTTCATCTTTAGTTCAAGTACAAGTTGTGCTTTTATAAGCTGTTCTGAAATCGTATTTAGTTGATTTATATCAGTATTTTCATCTAATACAATATTATTTGCCTGCATTAAAGTTTCCTGAAGTAATTCTTTAGAAGATGATTTATATTTATCATCTTCTAATAGTTTTTTACTTTCTTCCAACAATGTATTATAATTGTTAAAAATATCAGCTCTTTCAATACTCTGGTAGGGTATATTAAAATTGTCTAAAATTTCCCTAACATTGTCAATAGGCAATGAATAATAAGTATATGAACCTTTCTCATTTAAAACCGCATTATTTATACCTATCACATACCCATCTTTATTTAAAAGAGGTCCTCCTGTATTTCCACTTGTAATTGAAGCAGAATGTTGTAAATATAGAACCCCATTTTTATTTGCACCTGTATCCTGTATATTTCCTACAGCTACTTTTACATCCATTGCAATAAATTCTGTATGCCTATTTGTAGCATCATCATATCTACCTGCATCTTCTTCAAAGCCAAGTGCATATACATTATCACCAATTGTTAAATCTTTATTTGAAGCAAATTTTACAGATGTTTTTTCACTAATTGTGCTATTTACCTGTAAAATACTGTAATTTTCCTTTTCACTTTCTGTCATGACAGATGCTTCTACCATAACATCACCTTTAATTACTACTTGTATAGAATCTTCTAGAATAACATTTTTATATGGAATTTTATGCTTTTTGCAATATTTTTTTTTGCTTTTTTTTGTATTTTTTAATGCGTTACAAACTGTTACAACATAAGATTGAGTTTCTTGATTATTTACAACAAAACCGCTAGCATGTTTAATTCGGTGGAAAACACCATTTTCTGAATAAAACCCAGAATACACTTCTACAATTCCTTGTTTTGTTTCACTAATAAGGTCATCTTTAGCAAAAACCTTAGAAGTTTTTCCTGCAACACTAATAACTATGCAGAATACACTAAATATCATAACTATTTTTAAAAATTTCTGCCTGTTTTTCATATTTTCTACCATCCAAAGTATATCATCACAAGAGTACAGGAACAATTCAATTACTTTGCACCTGTACCCCTCTTAAAATTAATCAAATAGATTATACAATTACATCTCCTGACAATGAATTGCTTCTGCCAATATTAGCTGCCTCTGCTTTCTCATATTGTTGAGCCATTGCTTTTAAATCAGTTACATGTTCATTAATCATAGAAAGCATTCTGTTAATGTCATCCTGTAATTGTGAAAATTTTCTCTTATAAGCATTAGCTGCGTCACCACTCCATACTGAACCACTAAGTGCATTTATTGTAGATGTCATCTGGTTTGTAAGGTTTCTAATTTGGCTACCTGTTGAATTAAATGAATTTGCAGTGCTGGTCAATTTAGCAGTACTAACTTTTATTATTCCTGTCATAGTCTTTTCCTCACTTTCTTTTTACTATTATTTGTATGTTCTACTTGTTGCAGTACTCAAATTAGCTCTTTCTGCTCTCTCATACTCTTGTATGATTTCATTAAGGCTTGAAATATACTTTTCAATTGCATTATAAAAGTTGTCCATCTGTGTAGCATCTTTTGTAAATGCACTATGAAACGCATTATTTGCTTCACCATCCCACATACCATTCAAAGAACTTTCATATGACCTTAGAGTTGATACCTGAGATTTAAATCTGCTGTTCAAAGACTTTAATTCATTAGCCTTGTTAGTAAGCGTACTAGTTGTTACTTCAATCTGGTTTGCCATTTTAATTCCTCCTTTAATCTTGTGGCTAGTCTGATATAAATTCAGACTATATCTGTTTACAATGTGTCTTGGTAAAACTATATGAATACTGGTTCTTTGCTTTATATAGCTGTATAACGCTGATCTTAAAAGCTTAATTTGCCAGTTAATCATTATTATTTCTGCTGGTTATTCTGTTCCTGCACCTTTTTTTCCAGTTCTTCATTGATATATTCCCTAAAAGCAAACTCCTCCTCGTCCTGCAATCCAATAAAATAAATCCTTTCAATATCTTCATGCTGAAATAAATACATTTCATTTATATTTATAATTCCCTCTGGGTACAAGCATCCTGAATAGTCAAATACCTTATTTGTACCAATCTCCACTTGTATTCTCCCACAAATCATAAGCCTTTTTTTTGCACCTTTTAAAAGCACAATAGAACCAATTGGCAAAAACTCATTTAACATTTTTCGTCCTCCTAATTACAAAATTTCACTTTGTTACAGCTTTGATTGTATCATATTGCCCGATTTATTGCATTGAATTTATTATAATATCCTTTACTATGTATCACTTTTATTAAACTTCGACAACAATTCAGACATCTTATCAGCTAATTTGCTCCAATCAATCTCTAATTCCACTCCTCCTCCTATAAGTACTGCAGCACCTGCACCTATTTTTGCACCACTTGATGTAAGTTTAGCACTTCCTTCTATTCCTGCTCCTATCTTTCCTTCTGCGGAAGCTCCAATCTTAATTCCAAAAATTTCAAAATCTCCTTTTACTTCACCTTTCGCAAGATACGCACCAGCTTCACCTTTCGCTTCAACACCAAATTCATATTTCTTGCCATTATTAACTGCACCAACAATAACTTTCCCTTCTGCATCAGCAGATAACAAACTTCCTTTTGCTGTTACTTGTGCATTTACATCATCTGTTCCAACTTTATATTTTTGTTTTCCAGATAATACACTTCCTCCAACTTTGCCTTTAACACCAACTCCTGGAACAAATTTTTTATCATCAAATAATGCACAACAAATTCCTCCACTAGCTGTTACTGCCATTGCTTCAATTTCTGTTTCACTGCTAAATATTCCAAATTGTTTTTCACTTTTTAGACTTGTACCTTTAACATCACCTGAAATCTCAATATTTGTTCCAAAATCGCCTTCTTTTATATTCCAATTACTTTTTATGTCACTTTTCGTAGAAACATCAAGAACTTTAACTGTATCTTTACTTGAAAAATTTACTCCAAAAATAGAACCACTTGTACCAATAGCCACTTCATATAATGCATCCTTGGCTTCCCTATCTTTCTTCATTTTATCCCAGTATTCATTCCAACTTGATGACCATGTCTTGACATTAATTGTGGTTACAGTTCCTCCTTCACTTTTTGATTTTACCCATTCTGTTACTCCACCTGTCTGACTCCAGTTTACATTACTTCCTTTTACAAAATATTCTGATATACTTGCTTCAGTCTTTTGATACAATTCCCGACTGTTAGCAAGTGTTATTTTTAACAACTGTGTTGATTCTTTATTCCGTACAATATATCCGCCAGTCTGTGAAATTTTTCTTCTCACATTTTGATATGCTTGTGACTCCAGATAACGTGAAATTTTATTATTTACATTGTTTAATTCAACTTCTGCCCTTGCAAGACTATTAATGATATTTTGAAGATGGCTTTCCTGTGTTTTCATTTTTCCTGCATCTACAGATATCTCTGCCATATAAACTCCCCCTTTTCATTAGTACTGTCTTGTCTTTGCAAGGTTATATGCATACATTTCTGCATCATATGTAGTCTTTGCAATATCACGTATGACTCTAGCAGTATTTTGTAATTCTCTTGCCCTTATTTTCAATTCTTCTTGTACTTTTCGACCTTTTTTTATATAGTCGACAGAACTGTTACTATTCCATGCACTTCCAATACCTAATAATGTATCTCCTAGTGTATTATCTGCCAGCCGTCTTATATCCATTGCTATCTCATCTAAACGATCTGCTTGTTCTTCTGCTATACCAAATTCCATTCTTATTGTATAAAATGACTTCGCCATACAAGTACCTCCTAATTAACAATATCACTTGATAACGCCTGAGTTTTTTCAACTGCCCGTTTTTCACTTGCTTCGTATACACCCGCCATTTTAAGCAAATCAATAGGATGTTCATTCAACCTTTTAATAATTCTTTCAACATCATTTTTATACTGTGCAAACTGTTTCTGATGTGCATTACCTGAATCTCCTATCCAATAGCCTTTAGAATTATTTATAATTTGTACAATTTGATTCCATGCTGATTCAAAATTGCTAATCTGATTCTGAATTTCTTCTGCTTTTGATTTTAATTCACTTGGTGTTACCTTTAATGTAATTCCTTCCATACTTAGATCCCCTTTTAAATTCGCATATGTGATATAAGGTCTGCAACTTGTCTTTCACAATTTTCATAATCATTTTTAGCATCAATTTCATAGTTATTAAGAGATTTTAACTCTTTTAACACATCAGACACTGACTTCATATCATCTGAAAAAGCTGTCACAAATGCTTGTTTACTTAAACCTTCCCACATTTTGTTCATTTGCTCCACACTTGTTTGCATATTAGTTATTGACCTTTCCATCAAGACAAGCAAGTTTTGAATTTGTTCAATGTCCTTCCCAAGTCTACTTGTACTTATCTTAAATTTTCTATTTGCCATCTTTTTTCATCTCCTGTCTTTTTTCCAATACTATTTAATATAGCCCATTTTTTCGACAGCCTAGTTTCACATTTATCGTATAAGCCAATAATATTATAAAGTTCTATGTTTAACTCTTTTACATATCTTATTGTCCATGCTAATTCCTCATATTGCTTGTGCATCTTCCATAAAACTTCATCTGGTAAATTATTATACGGTCTTTTTGCTATTTGTAGTTGCTCAGAAAGCCCATATAGACTTTTTCTTAATTTTTTCTCGCAATATTCCAGTTCTTCTGTATAAATCTTCAGTTTATACAAGGAAAGTTCTGCATACATAAACATCTTCCTCTCACTATACTAGAATTAAGCAACTTCCATCCCGAATATGACTCTGGTATAAAGTACGTTCTCCTGCAAGTACCTCTTTATTATCCATTGAACACAACATAAAATCCATTGTTGCAGCTGATATTTGTTCTTTTGTTTTTTTACTTAACATTTCACATATTTCACCTGTAACTTGACTTATTTCTACATTCTCATCCAATTCAAAATCATACTTTTCGTCTAAAGCTGGTACATATACTTCTACCAGAATCATTTTTTACCACCTCATTTTCTTGCATCAGGTATTACTACTTTCCTTGTTCCCTCTTTATTCCTATCACCTGGAAGTTGTCCAATACCTAGTTTTTCGCTATCTTCTTGCTCTTTATATGAAAGATATTCAAAAGAAAATATTTGGTTTCTTGATACTTGTCCTCCTAGATGAATACCTGTTTTATAACTAGCAAATAAACTACAAATAGCATAACCAGCAGATGCATCTACGTTTTCTAATGATAATTCACTTATAAAATAAATGTTATGCAAAAATCCTTTCTCTGCAATATTTTCCGCAAATGCACTTTCCTCTTGAAATTTATAAATTACAGAAGCAAACCAGCTTAATTCAGAAATAAAAACAAAATATGGAGTTTCATTACACATCTGTTCAAAAACAGCATCTTCATCAAATCCTTCTTGTAGTAACTGAATTTTCTTTTTATTTCTTTCCAGAAATATTGACTTTAAATTCACAATACACTGCTGTATCTCTTGGTCTTGTGTAATATAAGTAATATTTTCCAAATTACTATATGCATTCAAATCTTTTGCTGGAGAATCTATAATATAAAGCTTTGATTTTTTCTTTATTGCTGACTGTATACAAATTTTCATAAGATTTGTTTTGCCTGTCTTTTTATCTCCCATAATCAAAAAGCTATATATTTCTCTTAGAGGAATGCCATATATTTTTGTACTATCTGAATCATATCCAATTGGAAGATATTCATTGCCAGAAACCATCTTGCAAAATTCATCTATTTTTTCAAATTCACTCCAGATTGGTTTTTCTGGAATTTCTGGAATTTTTTCTGCTACTTTTCCTTTCCATGCAGAATACATTTCTTCACATTGATTACTGATTAATTCCATTCTCTTGTAATCATTTTCTGCTTCTATAGCTAATGCTGTTTGGTATTCAAGAATCCTTTTTTCATAAACTGCAAGCCCTCTTCCTTTAATACCATTTTCTGGCATGATGTCAAACTGCATATTATGAAGATATTCTCCATACACATATCTATCCTGTAGAGTAAGGCAAAATACTTTATTTATATTTTCTGATACTCTTACTGAAATCTCATTATTTCCAAATCCACCTCCTGAAACGACTAGAAAAATTCCATGATTTATTCCTTCTTTTGCAAGCTGTATTATAAATTCTTCATATACTTCCTCTGTTTTTTCCTTAAATGAATAATAATTGTCTATAAAAATAATAATTGCAGGAACTACAACACCATGTATTTTTATATATTGACTATAGTTTCCACCCTTAAAAAGTACTTTTCTCTCTTCTAGTATGCCATGAAGCATATAAAAAAACTTTTTAATACGTTCCATGTCATTCTCATCCATAATGCCACCTATATGTGGTGCTGATTCAAATGCCATCATCATTTTACTACTGAAATCAAGACCATAAATATTAATATCTGCTGGTGTATATCTTTGTATTAAAGCAAATATCATTGTTTGAATCATGGTGCTTTTGCCACATGCTATGCCACCACATATTGCAATATGTCCATCTTTTGATAAATCAACAAGCATTGGTATCTGTGCCTGATTTGCTGGATCATCAAACTTTCCTAATACAAATTCAAGTGTCCATTCTTCTGACATTTCTTGCCAATTTCCATTTGTAAAACGGCTTTGTAAATATTCATCAAATGAATTTAGATAAATTTTATCTGGCAATACTGGAAGCCATAACTGCTGTTGCTTTTGGTATCCATTTTCATTTGCTACTTTTGCGAGATAATCTTTTACAGCTTCAAGCTGTGTATATTCTTTCATTTCTGGCAATTTAATTCGTTCTTGTATAGAAAGTTTTACAATTTTTTCTTCAATATCTCTATCTGTTTCATCTATCGCTTTTTTATAAAGTTTTACAAAATTAACAAGGCGAACATAATTATACTGATTTTGTGCATATTCAATATTTTTTTGTAAAATTTGATTATACATAGCATCTAGTAACTGCTCCATATTGTCTTTATCTTCAATACATAACTGTAATGATAACGATACTTCTTCTAAAGCATCCCTTAAAATTTCTGAAAGTGATGCCAACCATGAATATAAAATCTTTTTCTTTTTTGAGGCTTTTGCCATGCTTCCTGTCATTTCTACTTTGCCATTTAGTTTAATCATTCTTGCAATATCAGTTTTATCATTTTCAGCATTTTTATCATAAACTGCACCACTATAACCAGATTGAAACAACTCATAAATCTCATCATTGCCCACCTGTAAATAACAACGACCTGCTTGTGTAATATAAGCAGCATCTGGTTTATGTAACATATCTACACTATCCTGTCTATCTTGTACACGTAAACACAGACGGAACTTTGAATTACTCAATATATTTTCATCAACATTACCACCTGGTTTTTGTGTTGCTAAAATTAAATGTACACCAAGGCTTCGACCTACCTGTGTTACACTAATGAGTTCTTTCATAAACTCAGGTTCTTCACGTTTTAATTCTGCAAATTCATCAATAATAATAAACAAATGTGGAACTGGCATATCAGCTTCACCATTTTTATAAAGCCTTGTATATGCATTAATGTTATTTACATCATTTTCATTAAAAATTCTTTGGCGACGCCTATTCTCACTTTTAATAGAAATCATTGCACGTTTAACTTGATTTCCTGATAAATTGGAAATCTGACCAATTAAATGTGGCATTCCATCAAAAAGGTTAGCCATTCCACCACCTTTATAATCAATTATAAAAAAACCAATATCATCTGGGCTATAATTTACGGCAAGCGACAAAATGTATGTTTGTAAAAGTTCGCTTTTACCTGAACCAGTTGTTCCTGCAACAAGTCCATGAGGACCATGATATTTTTCATGAACATCAAGATAACATGGCGTTCCGCCTGCTTTTTGTCCGATAATTCCCCTAATATTTTCGTAAATACGATTTTTCATCCATAATTCTTTTACAGGAATATCTTCTATATGGGTTACTTGAAACATATCAAGAAATGTCAAAGATGATGGAATATCACCACCTGATTCTATCTCCATTACTTTTAGTCTTGAAACAGCAGAAACAAAACCAGAAAGCTTTTCTTGTTTTATAGAATCAAATTTTATTTGGATTTTTTCATCTTCCTGATCAAAAATATCATACATTCCTTGATAACTTTCATCGTTTTGTATAATAAATTCACAATTATTTGGAAGTTCATCCCTTCTTTTAGTAAGCAATACTGTTGTCAGTCCATACTGTTCATCTTTATTAAAAATATATTTTGAAAAAAGCTCTCCTTCTAAAAGTGATATATCTGAAATAAATATAATATAATAAGGTTTTGGAATCTCTTCTTTCATGCTTTGTTTCTGTTTTTCACTACGAGCACGAAATACCTTTGTCAATTCATAGAATACATCACTTGCATCTTCTGTATTAGACGCAATAAAACGAGTACGCTTATCTTCAGACCATGTATGAGGAAGCCATTTGGCAAAATTCCAAACAGATTTCTCTATGCTTGAATTTCCATCATAAATATATCCAAGTTTAACATCTGTATAGCAGTTGTTTGCTGCAAGTTGTGCACTTATTATTTTAGCAACCTGATATGCACCATTCTTATTATCTCCACCAACAACACCTATAAGGTTATGTTTTATAAAATCTAATACTACTGGCACTTGAAAAAGTTTATTATAACTGTCTTTAATAAACTGTGGCTTTTTTTCTAAATCATCTTCAAACATACGAAATTTTTCTTTTGGTATCTCAATTGAAATTGGAAATGGAATATCTCCAATTCCAAGTCTGTGTGTAATAAAATCCTTATGTGTTCTGTTCCTATTCCACAGTCTATCTCCCTTTTCATTATATGACAGGCATTCTTCTGAACGAGGATACATTTCTTTTAGAACTTGTTCATGATTATTATATCTTTCCTTGATTTGTTCCGTTTTTTCTATCAGATAATTACTATATGTATCAAACCGCAGTTTGTTCTGTTCTTTTTCCTCTTTTTTTTGATAACTAATATTCATCATGGTCCAAATTGTTCCAATAACAGCTGAAGATACTGACATTACCAGACCTGAATACATATAAAGTGATGAACCAGACCCACCCATTTGTGAAGCATATACCATCATAAGTGAACCCAAAAGCATTGGAACAACCATAGTAATTGATGAACCAACAGTAAGCAACAATGGTGGGTTTTTAGTCTTCTGACGTGCCGGTGGTTCTTCAATTTCAATTACTGTTTCATCAATTTTTTTATAATTTCTTGGAGAGCGATGGAATAATAGTTTTCCTGTTGACTGCCCTTGTTCTTCATACATATGAATAGTTTCATCTTCCATTACTTCATATTTACGAAGCTTGTTTTCATTAAGCTTAATTTCCTTATCCTTGCTATCTATTGCCAAGATATTACCAAGAAAAATCATATGTAGTCCCATAATATTAACATAATCGCCAAACTGTAATCTTGTTTCTGTATCAATTCTATTTGAATTGACATAAGTACCATTTGGGCTTTTATTAACAACAATAAAAGCTCCATTCTTCCTTTCAATTACAGTATGCTGTTTAGAAACCATTTTCAGATAATTAAAAATGATATCATTATCAGGGCTATTACCAATACAAATTCTTTCCACATTTCTGATATTATATTTTTCATATGCGTGAAAAACAGAAAAAGTTTCCCTTATAATTAGAGAAATTGTTTCATTATAACTTGTTTCCATTGTTAAAACATCATGATTACATAAAGGATGTCCTATATAATTTTCATCTTTTTTATGAATTTTATAAAATCCTGATTTTATTCTCCATTTTTCGTCCAGTACTTCTAATTTTATTGTAATATTGTGTTTAATTTTAAAATATTCTTTTTCTAGTACAAATGAATAATCTGTATTATTCCAAGAAGGTAATAAATATTCTTTAAATGCGTTTTTTGAATAAACCGATATAATGATACTCATTCATCATTCCCCTTAATATTAGCCAATTTTTGGTTTAATCTATCGTGTTGCCGTCTTTGATGACTAATATCTGTACTTTTAATATAATTACGTTTTTCTCTTGAAAACTTAATTATTAATATAGTTATTATAAAAATAATAAATAACTCATAAATAATGATAGCTCCATCAGATAACAATACATTTGTCATAAATAATCCTCTTTTTTATACTTGTGCTGACATATATCAGCACAAGCGTTTAAATAATGCGTGATGTATTACTATTATTTCTTAACTGTTACTTTTAATTTAACTGTTTTTCTACCTTTCTTAATCTGAATAGTTGTTTTTCCTTTACGTTTTGCTTTAATTACACCTTTAGCAGAAACACTTGCAATTTTTTTATTCATAGAACGATAAGTTATCTTACCAGAAAGCCCAGAAGCTCTTTTTATTTTCAGTTTATTGCCTCTTGTAATTGTAACTTTTTTCCTTGAAAGTTTAAAAGCTTTACTTAGTTTAACCCCTGAAGAATCTGTTTCTATTTCCTTGGCTACTTTAACTGTTACCTTTACTTTACGTACTTTTCCATTTGCTTTAACTGTAATAGTTGCTTTACCATTTTTCTTTGCTGTGATAACACCATTTTTATTGACAGTAGCAACTGATGGATTCAGTGACTTATATGTAACATCTGTATTTAACTTTGAAGCTATTTTAATCTTTGCTTTTTGACCTTCCTTTAATGTTATTTTTTTCTTTTTCAGCTTTAGTTCAGCTTTAGTATCTGTATTATCATTATCTACTATATTTGTGTCTGGTTGGACATTATCTGGTGCTGTAGTAGGTTCTGGAACTACTGTAGGTTCTGGAACTACTGTAGGTTCTGGAACTACTGTAGGTTCTGGTGTTATAACTGGTGCTAAAGTGACTACAGGAGTTGGAGCTACAGTAGGTTCTGGTGTTGCAGTAGATTCTGGTACTGCAGTAGGTACGGATATTGTACCTATACTTGGATTTGGATTTGGTAAAAGAACTCCACTGCTTACATTATTATCAGGTTTATTGTCATCTGGTTTACTATCGTCTGGTTCATTATTTTCTGTATCATTTGCTTTCTTTATATATCCTTCAGAACAACTTGCAGAACCATCTTTACCTTTTGCAAAAAATCGATATAATTTTTTTGATGATAATTTTTCTACATCAGATTCTGTAAAACTATAGTTTGCATAAGGTATATTAATTGTTGTTATTGGTGTTAAACTGTACCAATCTGTCACTGTAACCACTGCTGGAAATGCACTATCACTACCATATACTGTATCAAGATCAAGCGTTATGGATCCACTTACGAAATGTCCTTCTCCATCAGCTCTAAAAACTCCAATCCAACTATTATATTCATAGCGGATACAACTTCCAGGAGAAGGATTCATATATTTTACATCATAAAATTTTGTTGATGGTTCGTATGAATAAAATATATCATCTTCTAATCCATTTTCATTAATAATATAAATATGCATATAACAATAATAAATATCAGCAAGTTCTTTTTGCACTTTATCACTAAATTGTATAATTCTACTGCTAGAATTACCAGTAATAGTAAAATCACCATCAACCGAATTATAAGAACCTATTTCTTTTTCTCTAATATTCAAAACTTTAATTTTAATTCTATCTTTAATTTTTTCATTATTGTCACCACAATACCAGTCTGCAATTCTTTTTGATGAAAACTCCATATTTATCATTCCAAGACTTTCATTATAACCATAACCTTGACCTATAATAGATAATGTGCTGCCATTATTAACATAAAATATATAGTTATATTCTTTATCAGCAGTAAAAGATAAGCTATATTTTCCCGCATTTAATTTACCTGTATAAATTCCATTATATGTTAAACTTCCATTTTTATCTTGCTGAGTCATTGTTATCTCATCTATTGCGTTTCCATTACTATTACTAATAGTAGCTGTATATGTTTCGAGAAGATCATTTCCATCGTCAGAATAAATCCTTGCAGAGAATTCAAATTTTTCATCATTTGATAAATAAACATCTTCATATAAAAAGGCAGAAGAAGTAAATTGATCTATGTCAAAGTACTCAGATGCTATTTGAATATTACTGTCATTATAAATATATAAATGATAATATTTTCCATTTTCATAATAATATTCTTTGTTTGTCTCAAAAGTTTCTTTTAAATTAACTATCATAAGATGACTATCACTTACTTCTACAGCTCCTCCAGAAGTAACAAATATATTATTATTTTCATAAATCTCATAATTTATATTAGAATTAACAGGTATATCCTTATTATAGTATTCTACTGAACTAGTTTTATAATTCCATCTAATCTTCCTATTATTATATTGATCATAAAGAAAGGTATTAGCAGACTTTTCATAGTGTACGTCTACTTCACTATCAGAATATTCATATTTTACTTCATAAGAAGCACTTTTTTCAGGCATTTCTCCATCGTTCCATTTTATACAATAATAAGCATGATCAGTATATTCATTCATAACTGTAGAACTCACTGATGAAGCAACTGATTTTCCATCTTTAATCAAGACAAAAGATAACTTATTAAAATCCGTATTATATGCTCTTACTGAAGCAATGCAAGTATTATCTGCAGAAAAATACCAGTCTTTTGAAATATTACTAATATATGGCTGATCTGTTACAGTAATTTTTGTATTATTTAACACAGATATAACTGAATCAATCTCATAACCTAAATGTAATTCTTCCCCCGCTATTAACTCTCTTGTACGATAAAGATTACAAGTTGTAACATCTCCGCTAGTTTCTATTTCGTCATAATAAGATGCATTGGAAATAATACTACTGGCAACCATTTTATTTTCCTTATCAAACAAATACACAGCATCAAATTTATTATTTGTAAAATTTGAACTATTAAAAGAAAACCTATAATATGTTTCTCCTGTTGGAATATATTGACTATATTCATCTACTTGTATTGTATCATCTGTAACAGATAATGTTTCTTCTGCCTCTACCTTAATTGATGTTAATGGCATATTTATTGGTAACATAGTAACTGCCATACAAGCTGCCATAACAGCAGAAATAATTCTCTTTTTTAACCTCATAAAAATTCTCCTTCCATATTTTTCCATGAATTTTTTTCTTATATTTTGAAATAACTATAGTATTAGCATTATCTATACATAGTTTTTTCTATTTTCGTAGAGTGTTATAGTCTAAGAAAAAAGCTACTATTTTTTAATAAAATAAAAACATAGTAGCTTTTTGGACGGATTATTTGACGGCGAATAAATCAGAAAGCATATTCATATTTTTTTGTTTCAGTTCCATTGATGGATGGACATAACAATTTAAGGTAATATTAACACTGGCATGCCCCAGTATTTCACTAAGACTTTTGGAATCAAATCCTAATTCAATACATCTGGTTGCAAATGTATGTCTTAATGCATGAAAATTAGCATTTTTAATGTCGCAAATTTTCATTATAGCTTTAAAACGATTTTGTAATGTTCTTGGTTCTACAAAAGTATTAGACAAACCTGTTAGGAAATATGTATTTCCTTGGCATCTAGCTGAAACAATAAATTGAAAAATCTTATCCGGTAATGGGATTTTCCTAATAGAACATTCACTCTTTGGTGTAGAAATAATAACTGATGTTTTATGTTCATTATTTTCTTTATTTTGAAGTCTTTGCATTGTCTTATGCACATATAAATATTGCTCATCAAAAGAAATATCTTCCCATTTTAATGCACATATCTCTCCAATGCGTATTCCTGTATACAAACAAACTAATATTCCAAGATTACTTAATGTTAAATTTTCATATAAAAATTTGCTTAATTTTTCTTGTTCTGCTAAACTTAAAATGCGCATCGGCTTTTGAGGCTGTTTAAAAGAAATTTTCCAAATATCAGCAACATCAAGTTTTTCATGTTGAGTAGCGTATAAAAATATACCTTTTAAAACAGATAGAATACTATTTACAGTTTTTGGTGATAAACCATTACCTTTTTGTCCACCAGATATTAATAGACCATAACTGAAATTAAGAATATCTTCTCTGGTAATAGTTTCAATAGTATTATCCTTAAAATATGGAAGAAGATAATTTTCTAACACATTAGTATATTTAACAATACTTGATTCTTTTAACTGTGGTTTAAGTGATTCAACCCATGCTAGTGAAACTGTTTTAAAATCTATCCCTAACTGTGATTTTGTAGTTGGGACAACCACATTTTCTTTTTTTAATGCTGTATCAGAAATTAAAGATAATTTTTCCTTCACTTCTCTATAAGTTTTAGCATAAACATATCCATACATTATTTTTTTATTAACATGATCTTTAATATAACGACCTTCCCATCGACCATCTTTTCTTTTATAAATATTCTCCCCTCTTCTTGGCATAAGTAATATCTCCTTTTATGACTATTATTTTGACGACGAATGAAATAAACTCACTAAAAAATGCACAAAAATATTATATATTTTTTATTAATAATAACCATGAATTTTTATATTTTTTTATAATATCTTGACAAATTATGTCAATAGGTATATATTATTAACATTATTAATATATTTTTTTCATTTAAATTTATTTCGCAGACTATAACATTCTACGAAACAATATACAATTATTTTTTTGTATTTTATTCGTTGCTATTATAACATTGCCATAAAAGATAAAATTTTACAATATAGTATCTTATATTCTGAATAAAAAAAGGAATCCTGTATTTCCTAGTGGATCCCTCGTATGATATAAATAGTTTTTTAGTATAACATATATCATGCAAATATTCTTTTTTTATACTTTATGTCCGTTTTTCCTCTTACGTACTGCTTCAGCTAATAAAAATTCAATCTGTCCATTTATTGAGCGATAGTCTTCCTCTGCCCACTTGGCAAGCTCGTTCCAGAGGGAGGGAGCAAGTCTTAAAAGCACCTGCTTCTTAGCCTTTTCTTTTTCTTTTAGTTTTTTTTCCTTTTGCTTGACTTCTGTTTCAAGTTCTTCAAGCTTTCTTAAACGTTCTTGTAATCTTAGTTCTTGTTCCTCAATCCTTTCTTCTCTCATAAATTCATAACCTCTCAAATGCTGTGCCACGCATACAGCTACAATAAGCAAAACTAATAAATACTACTACTGTTTACTACTGGTTGTGCTTCTTTATTTCCACATAAAACTACTAACAGATTACTGACCATTGCCGCTTTTCTTTCTTCATCAAGTATAACTATCTCATCTTCCGCCAGTTGGTTTATTGCCATCTGCACCATGCTTACTGCTCCTTCTACAATCTTCTTTCTTGCAGCAATAACTGCTGTTGCCTGTTGTCTCTGAAGCATTGCTGCTGCAATTTCTTCTGCATATGAAAGATGTGTAATGCGAACTTCTTCTACAATAATTCCTGCTACCTCTACTTTTTTCTGAAGTTCTTCTCTCATATTTTCTGCAATTTCTTGGCTACTTCCACGCAGTGTCTTTTCATGTTCTTCATCATTATCATCATTATCTGTAAAAATGTCATATGGATATAACCTTGCAATCTTACGAATCGTAGAATCACACTGGATAGATAAAAACGTGTTATAATCATCTACATTAAAAACTGCATCCGTAGGATTTGCTACTTTCCATACAGCAACTGCCCCAATAATTATTGGGTTGCCAAGGGCATCATTTACTTTTTGCTGTTTGTTATTTAAAGTTATTGTTTTTAGTGAGATTTTCTTTTTTCCAACTGTATTAGCAGCCTTGTTAGGTGAAACTAAAGAAACAAATGGATTTGTCCAGTAAAAACCTTGTCTTTTAATAGTGCCATAATACTGTCCAAATAAGGTTAATACAATAGCTTCATTTGGATTTACTATATGTAACCCTGCAAGTATAATTATACATATCACAATGCCAACAACAGATACAACAGCTAGACAAATATATAATTTATCTGACAGTATATTTTCTGTAGCAATGCTAGTAATAAAAAGTGCCACACAAGCAAACATTACAACCAGTGTCACAAGAAATATAGGCATTCCATTGGCTCTTGTGATTTCTTTTTCTTCTACTTTTCTAACTTTTCTTTCCATAATAACAACCCCCATTCTGTCAACCTTTGATATTGTTCAAAATTAGCTCTTATATATTAATGTGATATTATTTTGATATCATTATTATACGTTACATCTGCCAAATTGTCAATAAGAAATTATAATTTTTTCTTTTCAATCTGACCGTTAATCTGCTATAATTATTAAAGATAAACAACACACCTGTACAATATTAGAAAGCAGTTTGCAAAAAATATGGTGATATAGTAGAATAGATATAAAAAAACGGAGGCTTATAATATGAGCAAAAATATTGTTGTTGCACTGGGACACAGTGCACTCGGAAGAACTTTTCCTGAACAAAAAGAATCAGCTAGAAACGCCGCTTCTGCTATTGCAGACTTGGTTGAAGCTAAGTTTAATATTGTGATTACACACAGTAATGGTCCACAAGTAGGTATGATTCACTCTGCTATGACAGAGTTTAGCCGTCTTGAACCATCTAATACAGTTGCACCTATGTCCATATGCAGTGCGATGAGTCAAGGCTATATAGGCTATGATTTGCAGAATGAAATTAGGACAGAACTTTTAAACAGAGGTATATATAAACCTGTTTCCACAATTATCACACAGGTGCGTGTTGACCCATTTGATACAGCATTTTCTTATCCTGATAAATTAATCGGAAGGTATATGACAGAAGAAGAAGCGAAAGCTGAAGAAAAAAAAGGAAACCATGTTGTATTTGAAGATGGCAAAGGCTACCAGCGTATTATAGCTGCACCACGCCCTATGGAAATCTATGAACTTGATGCTATCAAAACACTTATGGATGCAGGTCAGATAGTAATTGCTGCTGGTGGAGGCGGAATACCTGTGTTACAACAGGGAACACGCCTTAAAGGTGCAAGTGCAGTTATTGAAAAAGATGTTACAAGTGCACGTCTTGCCGAAGAATTGAATGCTGATATACTGCTTTTACTTACAGGGGTTGAAAAAGTATGTCTTAATTTTGGAACACCTGATGAAAAACAAATTGATACTATGACTGTTGAAGAAGCAGTAAAATATATTAACGAAAAGCAGTTTTCTTCTGGTGCTATGCTTCCAAAAGTTGAAGCCGCAGTTTCATTTGCATCATCATCACCTGCACGCAAATCAATAATAACAAGCATTAATACTGCTATTGACGGAATAATGGGTAAGACAGGAACAGTTATTACCTGCTAGAACAACAACAGGGTAAAGCAAACTGCTTTACCCTGTTTTAAAATATTATTTAATTACGTCTCTTAATCCCAATTTTCCAATAAGTGTACGATAAGCCTCAAGGTCTTTCTTCTTTAAATAAGTAAGAAGGTTACGCCTCTGTCCAACCATCTTTAAAAGACCACGTCTTGAGTGATGGTCCTTTTTATTTACCTTTAAATGCTCGTTAAGCTCAACAATACGTTCTGTAAGTAATGCAATCTGTACCTCAGGAGAGCCTGTGTCTTCTGGTTTGCGTCCATAAGTTTTAATAATTTCTGCTTTCTTTTCTTTGCTTATCATAATTTCCTCCTAGTTTTTGTCTTTTTCCTGCTGCTAAGAATTGGGCGGAGTGTCCAGATTCTGAGCAGAGGTTTTGCTAATTTATACAACTTCTGTATAATAACATAAGGTCATAATTATTGCAAGAAATTTCTATAATTTCTTCCATAGAATGATGAAGTTCCATTATTTTGCAGATTATTATTGCTGTTATTGTTATTATTGTTGGTATTAGAATTATCATTAGCATTATTGTCATTAGCAGTTTCAGAATCCGATTTTTTACCAAGAGTTACAGTCATAGTTTTTTCTATATACTGACCATTATCAGCTCTTTTTATAACAATATCTACTTTATCTCCTGCTCTGCAGAGTGAAAGTTTCATTTGAAGACTATCCATAGTTACTACATCCATATTATTAAACTTTACAATAATATCACCATTTTTTATACCAGCTTTAGCAGCAGGAGCATCTTCTGTAACTTCTTCAATATATATTCCTTCTGGTATATTCAAGTATTCCGCATATTCGGAAAGCACTTCCTTACCCTTTATTCCAAGATAAGCTGCTTGGTCCTCTGGTACTGCCTCTGCTTTTATAATGCTGTCAATAATAGGAGTTGCCATATTAATTGGAATAGCAAATCCCATGCCCTCTACGGATGTGTCTGCATATTTTGCCGAATTAATGCCTATTACTGTGCCATTAATATCAACAAGTGCACCACCACTATTGCCCGGATTAATTGCAGCATCCGTCTGTATAAGTTTCATATTTACGTCTTCGCCTTGTACTTCTCTGTCTTTTGCACTTATATAGCCAACTGTTACAGAAGTTCCATATCCAAGTGCATTACCTATAGCAATTGCCTGTTGACCTACTTTTACACTGTCAGAGTCTCCAAGTTTTGCTACTTTAATTTTTGTCATAGTTTCATTTGAAATATCAGAAAGTTTAATTGCTACCACAGCTAAATCTGCTGTTGAATCTGTACCTTTTACTTCTGCACTATATACACTGTCGTCATAAAATTTCACAGATACACTGGTTGCATCTGATACTACATGGTTATTAGTTGTAACATAGAGATAATCTTCATCTTGTGAAACTATTATACCTGAACCACTGCCTGTAGAATCCTGTTGATATGTCCGTCCAAAGAAATCTACATCAGTTTCTATTGCTGTAACATCAATAGAAACTATGGATGGAAGCACATCGTCAACTACATCTGATACACCATTAGAACTATCTGTAGATGTCTTAACTGTACTTAATGTTGTTTCCTGACTGCTTTTGTTACTGCTATTTGTATTATCTTCCTCGGGAGTCTTCTCAGGACTTTCAATTGCTACATTATTAAGTAACTTATCAGAAATACGTGTTACACCCTCAAAGCTCATTCCGCCAATAATACCAAAAACTGCCGCATAAGTTGTAATTTTTAAAAAGTTTTTATTCATAATATATTTCCCCTTTCATTAAACACATGCATATATTGAAAATCTATTTTTAACTGCCTGTCTGTTGTTTACAATACATATATTAACAGTTAATTATGTAGCACTTGTGTTTAATATTTGAAGAAAATGTGTTCAATCATAAACTAAAAAAAAACTTTTTTTCATTTATTATAATATATGCCTTTATCTGTAACTATAATATCTGGGCATATATCATGTGATTCCATTGGGATTCTTTCTGTTTTTAACACTTGGAAGTCATATGCTATAGCAATTTTACAAATTCTGTCATCTTTATATCTATAAAGATATCTATCATAATATCCCCCTCCATACCCTATACGTCCATAGTACGTATCAAATACAAGTCCAGGCATAACCATTATTTTATTGTCACTGCATTTTGCAACAGGTGTACTGCCTATAGGTTCTAAAATTCCATTATATCCTGACATTAAATCGTCCATAGAGTTTATCTCGTAAAATTCTATTTCTTTTCCAGAAACTCGAGGCACTGCAACCTTTTTGTATGTTGATTCCAGCATTGTTTCTATAATTTTTAAAGTGCTAACCTCTGTTCCATATGATACAAAAGTATAAATCCATTCTACATTTTGAAGAATCTTAAGAGACATAAAATTATTATATAAAAGACTGTCTTTTTCCTGCCTTTCAGACAGCGAAAGACCTGCTCGTAAATTTTTCATCTTATCCCGCAGTATATTTTTGTCTATTTTTATATCCATCTTTTTTTAATGCAGTCTTTTTTTCTCTGCACGCTCCCTGCCTAAATCCCTTGTTGTACCGTCAGGATTTACAATTGTTATATTGTCAAGTTGACCTTTCAAATTATTTCTTACTGAATCTATATACTCTTTTCTAAGTTCCTGCTGTTCTTTTGTTTCTTCTGGTGATAGCCCTTCACTTTTCGATTTGTGGTAAAGCTCATTAATTCTTGCAATTTTTTCTTCATTCATAATTAAAAAATCCTTCCAAAGTTCTTATATACTATTTATAATAGTCTCTGCAACACGTATTCCATCTGCAGCAGCAGATGTTATGCCTCCTGCATACCCTGCACCCTCACCACATGGATATATTCCATGTACATTTGACTGTAAGCTTACATCACGTTTAATTCTTACAGGTGATGATGTTCTGCTTTCTACACCTGAAATTATCGCGTCTTCTCTTGAATACCCTTTAATTTTTCTTTCAAATGCTGTTATGCTCTCTACTATTGAATGACCAATAAAAGAAGGAAGTGCTTTTCTTACATTGGCGAATCCATAACTACCTTTTATATCTGGTAATACTTCTCCAAATCCTGTGCTTTTTACATTATTACAAAAGTCTGTTAAAAGCTGTACAGGAATTTTCCCGTCTGCCAGTTTATAGGCTTCTTCTTCCCATCTTCGCTGAAATTCTATGCCAGCAAGTACTCCACGTCCTCCAAAATCTTCTGGTGAAACAGTAACTACTATTGCACTATTTGCATTTTGTCCATCACGTTCATAATTGCTCATTCCGTTTACTGCAAGCCGTCCAAGCTCTGATGATGAATTTACAACATAACCGCCCGGACACATACAGAATGAATAAACACCTCGTCCTGTCTTAGTAGTATAAGAAAGTTTATAATCTGCTGCTGGAAGCTTTTTATAAAGGTTTCCATACTGATTAATACTAATCATTTCCTGTGGATGCTCTATACGTACTCCGATTGCAAATGGTTTTGGTTCCATATATAATCCACTTTGATTTAATTGATAAAAAGTATCACGTGCACTGTGCCCTGTGGCAAGTATAAGGTGTGTACAATCTAATATTTCATCTGTGTTATAACTGTTGCTGCTACTAGTATTTTTAGAAATTTTTATAGCATTTATGCTGTTATTTATGCATATTATTCCTGTTAGTTTTGTGTCAAAATAGACTGTACCACCAAGTTTTATAATCTCTTGCCGCAATGCTTTTACAATGCCTTTAAGTTTGTCTGTTCCAATATGTGGCTTGTGTAAATACAATATTTCAGATGGTGCACCATATTCTGCCAATGTATTTAGAACCCTGCGGTTATAACCATCTTTATCTTTTATCAGAGTATTTAGTTTTCCATCGGAAAATGTGCCTGCACCACCTTCACCAAACTGGACATTACACTCAGTATTTAACTTTTCTTTATTCCAAAAGCTCTCGACAATTTTTTGGCGTTCTTCTACGTTTTTTCCTCTTTCAAGCACAATAGGACAAAACCCTGCCCTTGCAAGTTCCAGTGCTGCAAACAATCCTGCTGGTCCCATTCCTGCAATAATTATACACCTATCTTTTTTATTATTAAATACTATTGTATTGCTGACTTTTTTATCTGGTAAATCTGGTAAAATACAAGCATCATTTTTTCCATAACGCTTAATTAACTTCTGTTCATCTTTGCATCTAAACTCTACATTGTAAATAAAATTAATACTTTTATGGTTATTTTTATTTCTTGCATCCAAGGATTTTTTCTGTATTTTGAAATCGTATATTTCATTTGTTGTTTGTATACTAAGTTTCTTATAAACAGCGGATAATACAAGTTCTTTTTCTTTATCTGAAATTATGCCGTGTCTTATATCCTCTTTTGGTGAAACTTTAATAACAGATTCTGCTGATACTTTAATCTGTGATAATTTTATCATAAAATAGCCCTGCCTTTCACTTTACCTTATTGGTCAGCAGTTTTCCCTTTTGTATAATATGGCTAATATTAATATCTTTATCAATTAAAACTATATTTCCATAGTGTCCTGATTCTAGTGAGCCATAATCATTATAAATGCCAATGGACTTTGCTGGATTTTCGCTTGCTGCCCATACAGCCTCTTCCAAAGGAATTCCCATATCAAGAACTGCCCTTTTCATACATTCAAAAAGACAAGTTGCACTGCCTGCTATTGTGTCTTTATGGTCTGCAAGTACGGCTCGTCCTCCATGCACTTCTACCTGCTGTCCTCCAAGCTGATACAGTCCATCTGAAAGACCACAAGCTCTCATGCTGTCTGAAATAAGAATGACATGCTCTGGTCCAAAAACACGAAATGTAAGCTGTACAACTGACGGATGAATATGCACACCATCTGTTATAAGCTCTACTTCTGCACCATGTTCCCACGCTGCTACTATTGGACCAGGCATACGGTGGCTAATGCCTAACATAGCATTATACAAATGTGTCATATGATTAGCACCAAGTGAAAATGCTTTTTTTGCTGTTTCATAATCTGCACAGGTGTGTGCAAGAGATATAGTTGTCATATCCTTACAAGATGCAATAAATTCCATTGCATTATCCAATTCTGGTGCAATGCTTACAATCTTAATTAGACTTTTTCCATCCTTCTGCAGACGCTTAAACATACTAATATCTGGATTTATCAGATATTCAGGATTTTGTGCTCCTGCCATTTGTGAATTTATAAATGGTCCTTCCAGATGAATGCCTAC
>CANOID010000008.1 GCA_947565985.1 uncultured Lachnoclostridium sp. | reverse complement strand
CATCATTGTTATGTGACTGCATAACAGACCTGATTATATCAGTAATCGTTGACTGGTAAGAAGTAATCTTGTCAGTTTTATAATCGTCGTAATCGTCTGCTTCTGTATTAACTCCAACTGTATAACCATCAAACAATGCATAGTGTGCCTTACCATCTTGACTTTGGTTAAGGTTGATAGTCTGCTGTGCGTCAAAAGTTACATCAGTGTACTCCAAGTCACTTGGCTTATACTGTTCTTCAATGGCAGCTCCACCCTCTACAAGTTCAATATTTAAGACAGATGCAACTTTAGTGACAAGTTCATTTGTCTTCTGGAATGTTGGCATCATTACAAAAAACAGTATTGCAGTTAAAACAACATTGACTACTGTTAAAGCTGTAATAATAATACTAAAAATATTTTTTTTCATTTCTCTACACCTTTATACACCTTTCCTTAATTTGTATTGCTGTATATCTTAATTTCTACACGCCTGTTTCTAGCTCTGCCACTTACAGTACTGTTGTCTGCAACTGGCATAGCTTCACCACGTCCTGAAGCTTCAAGGTTCTTTGGCTTGAGCTTTTTGACATCCGTCAGATACTCATAAACTCTTGTAGCTCTTGCAGTAGAAAGCCACAGGTTACTTGGAAATGCAGAGTTGCTTATTGGCACATTGTCTGTATGCCCCTCTATCTTAACCAGCTTGCCAGAATAATTTCTAAGTATATCACCAACTCTGTCAAGCACTCTTTTAGCACCGGCTGGAATATCCGCACTTCCAGATTCAAAAAGCAGGTCACCACTAAGTGAAATCATAACATATTGATAGCTATCATCTATTGACACATCTACAGAATCTTCAATCTGTTTCTGCTCTGCCTGCTCAATAATATCTTCATAGAGTTGTTCTGTTTTTTCCCTCTGTTCTTGTTGCTCAGACTCTGCCAATGGGTCATTTTCATTTTCAGACTCAGCGGCTTTTCCCATATCAGAGAAGTACTCATCAAGGTTATTAAGCTGTGAAGCACCACTTGAAACAAGCATACCATCACCTATAGCTTGTGCACCACCATTAAATATACTGAAACTGTTTGACAGTGACGCAACAAGTTCTGCGTATTTAACCTCGTCCACATTTGACATAGAAAACAAAAGTACAAAGAAACAAAGTAAGAGGTTCATAAGGTCTGAAAATGTATCTTTCCACCCATCGGTTTTTATTTCCTCTTCTTCTTTTTTTCTTCTTGCCATTAAGCTTCACCACCTTCAGCAGCTCCGCCGTTTTCGTTCATTGCATCACGTACTGATGGTGCAAGGAATGATTTCAGCTTTTCTTCTATAACTCTTGGGTTTTCACCTGCCTGTATTGACAAAAGCCCCTCTACCATTATCTCTTTCATCTTTATCTCATCAGCGTTGTGCATTTTAAGTTTAAATGATATAGGTATACATATCCAGTTTGAAAGCAGTGAACCATACAACGTAGTAAGGAGTGCTACAGCCATGTTAGGACCAATTGCTGACATATCTTCCATGTTGTAAAGCATGTTAACAAGTCCTATCAGAGTACCAATCATACCCCATGCAGGACCCATAGCTCCCCAGTTTGCCCAAAACATAACCTTGTCATTATGTCTTTCTTCTATAGCACTAAGTTCAGTGTCCATAATGTTTCTTACAAGTTCAGGGTCAGTACCATCAACTATAAGCATAATGCCCTTTTTTAAAAAATCATCTTCAATATTGTTTGCTGCCTCTTCCAAAGCAAGAAGACCTTCTTTACGGGCAACGTTAGATAGATTAATTATATGTTTAATCCCTTCGGCTGGGTCAATATTATGTACTTTTAGAGCAAGAGTAAACGATTTAAAACATGATAAGAATACTGGAAAGCTCTTTGCCTGCATCATCATACAGGAAATAGAACCACCAATTGTAATAAATACAGAAACCCTGTCACCAAAGTGCCCCATTGCTGCTGGACCTTCGTCACCAGTCACAATACCAAGTATAACCATGACAAGGCATAGAAGCATTCCTAAAATTGTCGTAATATCCACAACTTACACCACCTTATAATTTAATAGTAAGAGCATATACATATGGATATGTATACTATTTATATAATTTCTATAATTATTCGATAGAATTACATTCTCTCTTAAATGATTTTACTAAATTTTTCACGTTCTGTCTACTTTCTTTTACAATAATTTTTTTTCCAGTGGTCAACGTGATAACCGTATCTGGTGTTTCTTCAACTGTCTCAATCAAATCTGAATTAATCGTAATTCCAGAGCCATTCAGTCTGGTCACATCAATCATAAGCAATTCTCCCCCTTTCCCCATTCATATCATACCTTTAAAAACAAAAATACCTTTTATCTCAAAACCAGCCGGCAATGGACAGTAATTACTAAAATTATCCACTGCCGGCTTATAATCAAGTTTCAGCTAATTCACTTTAGGAAATTTATCTACCAGATTCAGTTACTAACGTTTAAGATTTACAAGTTCTTCAAGCATTGAATCTGTTGTTGTAATAATACGTGAGTTTGCTTGGAAACCACGCTGTGTTGTAATCATTGTTGTAAACTCTGCTGCCAAATCTACATTTGACATCTCAAGTGCACCTACAGTAAAGCTTCCTGAGATACTTACTTGCTCACCTACACCATCAAATATACCTGAGTTAAGTGACTGCTGGAACAAACTGTCACCAACAGCTTCAAGACCTGATGGATTGTTAAATGTAGCAACAGGAATCTGTCCTAAACATCTCTTTGAACCATTGTTGTATGAGCCATATACAAAACCATCTTCGTCAATAGAGATACCTTTCATTTCACCAGCTACATTACCTGTACCTTTGCCTTCAGCATCACCCTTTATATAAGAAACATTTGAAGTAGATGAATACTGTGTAAGGGCTGAAAGGTCTATAACAACTCCGCCTGAATCAGTTTCGGCATTATATGGTGTAAAGGTATCATCCATTGTTACACCATCTGCATCACCAGCAGCAGGCACATTAATAGTCATAGCAATACCTTTTTCAAAAAGAGAAGCTCCTTCATTCATTCCATGATTAGTTATTTTTGAAAATTGACCTGAATTTGCAATAAAGCTAAGCACTGAAACACCATCAAATCCACCATCAAGTGCTAAATTGAACTTGCCTGTATTTGGGTCTATAGCACCATCCTCCTCTGATACTTGATAGGTTGCACCACCAAAAGTTACCGTTACACCTGTTGAAGAATATGTATCCACTCCATCTACAGTTGTCTTTCTAACAAATATTGACTCACCTTTTTCATTACAAATATCGGCAAGCATCACCATATAATTACTTAATGCAACCTCACCAGCGTCATCACCAGTAGCTTCTGGTGGGTCTACCTCAGGTGCACCTTCCACGTCTTTTGTTGAAACTATATACATTTTTGCTGTATACAGCTCTCCAAGATTGTCATAAAAGCTAAAAGTTGCAACCTTACCATTACTTACAACGCCCTCGCCTGCACCAGTGTACACAAGGTCGTCATCTTCTTTATTAATATTACCTTGTATTCTTACATTTGTTGTAGCCTCTGGTTCATAGTAAAGATTTTCTGGTGACATTACTGTCATATCTCTTACTACGTCCCTATTTACAGTACCATCTGCGTCAGCAAGCCATCCCTGCACTGTAGCATTGTTTGTTGTACAGTAAAGTGTACCATTTGTATCAACATTCAACGCACCTGACTTTGTAAAGTATGTAGCTCCACCTGATTTTACAATAAGGAAACCTTCACCATTAATAGCGATATCAAGTGCTCTGTTTGTTGAAGAAGTACCGCCCTGTTCTGTAATATTTGTTGTAATTGATGCTACTGTTGAACCAAGACCTATCTGTTTTGCATTGCTACCTGCTGCGCTTGTAGCAACATCAGGTCCTGTAGCGGGAGAAGTAGTCTGATAAAAAGTATCTGCGAAATTTACAGAACTTCCCTTAAAACCTACTGTATTTACGTTTGCGATGTTATTACCTATAACATCCATCCTTGTCTGGTGTGTTCTAAGTCCTGCAACACCAGAGTAAAGTGATCTCATCATAATTAAATTTCCTCCTTAAATATAACGGAATACTTTAAACTTATCTGCCATTCAAAGTTTTACGCTTCCTTGTGAGGTCCAGCGTACAGTATTCATAATTTTATACTATATCAGCCTATTACTGCCCCATCTATATTAGTAAATATAGAACCGTCAGAATCACCTACAGCAGTAATTACTGTGTTATTTTTTATATTGACGATAAATGCCATATCATCAACCATCACCAAAGACTCCCGGATTCCTTTCTCACGTGCCTTCGTAGTACCATTTTCCAGACGTTCCATCTGCTCCGCAGACAGATTAATATTTCTCGTAGCAAGCCTCTGGTTAGCATGCTTAGAGAATCTCAAGCCATTTGTCTTTTCAGACTGCTTGCTGTCCAGTATCTCTTTAAATGAAAGCTCCGGTTCTGGTGAATTAGAAGTATTAACCTTCTGGCTGCCCAAAAGTCTGCTTGCCATCTGGTTTATTGTTGAATAATTCTCATTAAGTTTATTCATATACCATTCACCTCATTTCCAAAAGCTTTTATACTGTTTTATCAGTAGTGTCAGTCTCTGTAGTACCACTGTTAGAGTCGTCTTTATCATCCTTGTCGTCTTTATCGTCGTTGTCAACTATCGCATCATCTATATCACCAGCGGTAGGATTATTATCTTTAATACCTTTTATCTCAAGTTTGACATCATCCACACTTATCGTCTTGTTAGGGTCATCAAATACAAAAGCAATGTTGTATGTGCCAGCATCAAAGTTTGCAAATGCTCTCTTGTCGATTGTCACAGTTCCCTTCTCGTATTTTACATACTTAGAATTAATTGTAACTGTCTCGCCTTTTTCATTGATTATACCTATTCCCATACTGTATGCTTGATAATCATCTTCACCAAGGTCTACATCTGTTATTATTACAGGCTGTGGGTCATGGTGCAGATATGTTATATCCTGTGGTTTTACTGATGGCATCTTCTGCTTAATTACATAAATCTCATCTCTTACTTCAACGATATCATCATATGAGTATTCGGCTCCATCTACCGTGATATATGCCTCACCATTTTTCATAGTAACATAATCGACAATACCTTCTGCACTTTGCGTATTGCCATGCTCACTGTGTTCTACGTACACATATTTACCTACAAGCCCAAATGCTGATGTATGCTGTGTTACATCCATCATATTCTGCATATACTCAAGCTCTGTAAACTGTGCAAGTTGTGCTACATATTCTGTGTTATCTGTAGGGTCTAATGGGTCTTGATACTTCATCTGTGTTACAAGAAGCATAAGAAAGTCATCCTTGCCAAGCTGTGAGCCTACATTTCTTTCTTTTTTCTGTGAAGATTCGGATATGTCTACTTTGCCTTCTGTAACAGGTGCCATTAAATCTGAATATTCCATTTTGTTTCCTCCTTTCTACTCTAATTAATACATTATGCTGTAAAGTCAATACTGCTTCCAAAACCTAGTCTTGCCTGTCTTTGTTTGCCTTGTACAGCGTTTGTTGTGCCA
Organism: uncultured Lachnoclostridium sp.; assembly: GCA_947565985.1. Taxonomy (GTDB): domain Bacteria; phylum Bacillota; class Clostridia; order Lachnospirales; family Lachnospiraceae; genus Butyribacter. The sequence goes on along the minus strand of CANOID010000008.1, from coordinate 43,982 downwards.
TCTTCGCCATCAGAATCATCTTCAAAGCTGAACCTGAAACGTCTTCCGTTTCCTCTTTCAAACTCTTTCTGGTTCTGTGCATCTGCTTGATTGCTTTGTGAAAATGCAAAATCAGATACTTCAACTTCTACCGCATCCACTTTAATGCTTCTGCTTTCAAGTGCTTCACGCAGACTGTACATCTGGCTTTGTAATGCTTCTTTTGCTTCCTCTGTCTGTACTGTAAAGTTAGCTGTCATAACACCATGGTTTGATGAAACATGAATTAAGACCTTGCCAAGGCTTTCAGGGTTGAGCTGCATTTCCATACTTGTAGTCTCTTTGCCAAGTGTTACCTTAATCTGCTCTACTACCTGATTTACTATGTCTATCATCTGCTGCATATTAGTCTGCTGTGGTGCTATTTCACCAGTAGCATCTGCTACTGCTTGGCTTAAATTCTGCAAAAAGCCTGACTGACCATCTAATATTTCACTGTGTACAGGGGTTCTTGTCTCTGTCTGTGCACTCTCTGTCATAGCATTTCCTGTCTGACCTTCTGTACTTTGATTTTGTGCTTGCTCTACATTAATATCTGCACTAATCTTTTGTGTCATAGGGTCTGTATCACTGACAGGACTGTTGTCTGTCTGTTTAGCTGATTGCTCTGTACTTGCTACTTCCTTTGTAACTGCTGCCTGTACAACATCTGTATTTGCTGCCTGATTTAAATTTGGTGCTGCACTGTCTTTATCTGTATACTCAACTGTAACTTGTATACCATTATCCATTTGGTCTGCACCAGTATTTTGAGCAGCATTTGCAATGCTGTCATCTGCATTCGCCATTTTGCCGTTATTCATCATGTCTTCAAGCAATGGCATAAAGTCCTCTTTAGACATTCCTGTAAGTGCTTCCCAGTCAATATCTGCCAAAGCATCTGAAATATCATTAAACTGTGACATCATATACTCATTAGCAAGTAAAGCTGTTGTATCAGATGAACCATTGATAAATAAAACAAACTGAGCCAGATTAGCTGTATCAAGTAAGTCTGTTTCTATCAGTCCAAGTGCTGACATTACGTTATTAAGCATCTCATCATCCATGCCTGTAATGTCCTTTACAATGTCCCTGATTGCCTGATTTAATGCTGCTAAAGCCTCATTAAACATTGTAACATCTTCATCTGCTACTGATGCCTTAGTATTATCTGTTTTGACAATACTATTTTCGCTTTCCGCTTCCTGCACAGTATCTGTCTGTGATACAGAAGCGTCTGTCTGAACTTTTTCTGCCTGTGCATTATCTGCTGTCTGCTGTGACGTTTCTGTTTTTAGTTGCTCTTGATTAGACTTTGACTGCACATCAGCAGTTTTAAGTTGTGATGTGTCTGACTTTGATTGTACTGCTCCTGACTTGCCAGAATCTGAGCTAAGAAAACTGTCAAAGGATGCACTGGCTGTCTTAGTATTGCCATTGCCACTTTTTAGAGAACTAACCTGAAACGTTTTAGCTGCAAGCGTAACTGCACTTATCTCCTTCATCAATTACACCTCCTTATAAAATAATAAATAATATATATGTAAACAACATTCTGTATATTACAGATGTTGAGAACATTAAAAGTTATCCTGTCATAGACATCTTTTTAGTAATCTGTGCGGCAAATCCGCTGTCTAACTCCTGTATAATAGCTGCTGCCTGTTTTTCACTCATATTGTTAAGTATTGCACATACAAGGTCAAGGTCTTGTGTCATCTCTGACAAGACCGTTGCCGCTTTATCTGGCTCTGCATTGGAGTAAAGCGTGGCAATCTTTCTTGCCTGCTGTTGATTTTGTAAATCTTGTACTACCTGATTGTAAATTCTTTCTGCGTTTTCAGGTTGAATTGCTGCATAATACTTCTCATACTCTGAGATATCAGGTGCATTGTCATTAAAAACTACATTTTCATCAAATTCTGCAACACGTTTTTTAAAATCGTCCTGCTCTTTTTTATACTTCTGGAGGTCCTGTACTTCTGCCTCAAGTTGTGCAATATAGTCAGAGTTTGCATTAGCCGTGCCGCCCTGTGATTCAAGCTGGCTTTCTAATGCCTTTATTCTTTCATTCGCAGCCCTCAAAGTAGTGTACTGATAATTGTCCTCCTCTGCCTGCATTTCTTCAGAAGGGTTTGGAAGGATTTTGTTAACCACTGGCACATCCTTTAATACTGGATAGAGGATGTTGCTTCCAATCCCTCCAACATCAAGTTTTATAAGAAAAGCAAAAACTGCAAGCCAAATTAAAATAATAACTAATGCAATAAGCGCAGTAACTAACCTGCTGCCACCGCCCTCATTTACTTTTGCTGTTTTACCGCCTTTTTTTGCCATTGTATTTAATCCTCGCTTTCTCCGGCGCTTCGGAACCTAAAACTTACTAGCTGGTCAATTTCTTTCTGTTCCTGAGCATTAACTTCTGCCTTAAATTCTTCAAATGCCTTTTCCTTTAATTTTTCATATATTTTTCTTTCTTTCATGGCATTGTCAAGCTTTTCACGCGCACGAGCCACCATTTCTTCCTGCCTTTTTATAACTGCAATCTGAAGTTTTATATTATATTTTAAATTTTCTACACTGTCTTCAAGCCTTTTTATCACTAACACAACAAGTCTGTCATTTAAAGCTTCAAATAACTGCTGCTCAAAACCATGTTTTCGTCTCTCAAGAAGCGAAAGTTTATGTTCCTCTTCTCTGAGCTTCATAACCTCTATGCCGTATTCGGCTTTTGCTTGGTCTTCAAGCTTCGTTTTTATAGATAATATGCTTTCCAGTTTGAAAATGAACTTTGCCATATTAAAATCCTAAACTTTCTGCTAGTTAAAAATAGCCTCTAGCTTTTCAACTGTATCTTCAAACCCAGCTTTTTCATATACATCCTGCATTAAAAATTCATTAACTGCGTCTATTTTTGAAAGTGCATAGTCAATATTTTTATTAGAACCGGGCTTATAAGCCCCTATGTTTACCAAGTCCTCTGCTTCAGAATATGTTGCAAGCACATTGTTTAATGTGCCGCTTGCCTTTTTGTGTTCTTTAGTAACTATACTGCTCATTACACGAGAAATGCTCTGCAGCACGTCTATTGCTGGATAGTGGTTTTTCTGTGCAATCTTTCTATCTAACACAATATGCCCATCTAAGATACTTCTCGCAGTATCTGTAATAGGTTCATTAAAATCATCACCGTCCACAAGCACTGTATAAAGTCCGGTAATTGAACCTTTGTCAGAACATCCTGCCCTCTCTAAAAGTTTTGGCATCTCTGAATACACGCTTGGTGGATATCCTCTTGAAACAGGAGGCTCACCCGATGCAAGCCCTATTTCTCTCTGTGCCATAGAAAAACGTGTAAGTGAATCCATCATAAGAAGCACATCTTTTCCATGGTCTCTAAAATATTCTGCTATCGCAGTTGCTGTCATTGCCGCTTTTTTACGGATAAGAGCTGGCTTGTCAGAAGTGGCTACTACTACTACTGACCGCTTCATACCCTCTGGACCTAAATCTCTCTCTATAAACTCCCTTACTTCCCTGCCACGTTCTCCAATAAGTGCTATAACATTTATATCGGCTTTTGTGTTTCTTGCAAACATACCCATAAGTGTACTTTTGCCAACACCACTTCCTGCAAATATGCCAATACGCTGCCCTTTACCAACTGTGATAAGACCATCAACCGCTTTTACACCAAGTGGAAGCACTTCATCTATTATTTTTCTTTTCAATGGGTCGGGCGGTTCTGCTTCAACTGAATAAGCTGCCTTTAAATTTATATTACTTCCATCTATAGGATGACCAAGACCATCTAAAGTCTTACCTAAAAGCTCCCATCCTACAGGAACTTTTAATGGTGCATTAGTGTTCTCAACCCTGCTGCCAAGCCCTACACCTTCTGTCTGGTCATATGGCATAAGTAGCACTCTGTCATCACGGAAACCTACCACCTCTGCATTGATAATATGGTTTGTGTCTTTTGTAATAATATGGCATAAATCATTAAGCCTAGCCGTTGGACCGATTGATTCCACAGTAAGCCCTACTACTTTTGCCACTTTTCCAAGGCGTTTCTCGTATGACTGCTCCAAGAGCAGGTTATATTTTGACAAATCAACATCATACATATGTAAAACACTCTCTTCCCTATAATTCCTATAATATGTAGTATCTTACGCATATGGAACACCGTTACTGAAAACTTATAAAAGCTTATAAAATGATATAAAACTTTATGTTTCATTCCTTGTTCAACGTGTCCGTTTTTGAAATGACAATCCATAATCTACTCACGTTTGGTATGACACTCCAAAGGCGTAAATTCCCGACTAACGTACCGGTACATATTAATACTGTTGTTTAAATTAACTAAACTATTGATTTACCATAGTTAAAAAGATTTATACTTATCAGCTTTTATAACGTTTTTCAGTAGCTACCTCCTTTCTTACTTATACGATTTTTTCTATATTTCTGTAAAGTTTTCTAATGTTTTATCAACTGATTGTCAGCCTTCTTTCCAAGACTAAACATACTTAACTTACATCGCAATCATTTTTATCTGTTCACGCAGGTTATCAAGCTGTGCGTCAAGACTACAATCAACAATTTTATTGTCAGTCTCTATTATGCACTGGTTTGCAATAAGACCTGTATCTTCTATTATCTCAAACTCCGTGCCTTCTTTTATATCTTTCATAAGCATACTACGCTTTGATGATACTATAGCTATATCCTCTTTTGACACACGCAGTACTATTCTGCTAGTTCTTTCAAGGTTTTTAAGTGCTTTATCTATAAGATGCACTATAACATCCTTTTTACTTTCACATATAACACCTGTAAGTTTTTCTACAAGCCCAGCTATAATAGATGCAAAGCGCGGTTCAAGCTCTTTTTCCTGTTCTTCGAGCATTTTTAGTCTTCTGTTGTAATCTTCTGCCAGTGCCGCTCTTTTCTCCTCAAGAATCACTGCACCTTGCCGCTTTCCTTCTTCAATACCCTGTGCCATACCAGCTTCATAAGCTTGATTTCTTATGCTTTCTGCTGCCGCATTAGCTTCGGCAATTATTTCATCTGCCTGTGCCTTTGCTTCACTAATGATTTCTCCACTCATTACGGCAGTTTCTTCTGAAAGTTTCTGTCTCTCTTCGTCAAGGACATCTCCCATACTTATAACATTCAGCCCGTCTTTAAACTGCTCGTTTCCAACATCTTCTGCCATATCAGCAAGCTGCTTGAATCCAGATATTTCATCTCTATCTTCTATAGCAGACTGTGAATATATTCCAGGTATAAACTGTTCTATACGGCTGTCAGAATCGATTACCCACTTTTCACCTTCATTGACATTAGTAAAATATACAGATTTTATAAGATTAGACAACTATCTCGTCACCTCCGCCTCTTGATATGATAATCTCAGCAGAGTCTTCGAGCTTACGTATGATATTTACAATCTTTTGTTGTGCTTCTTCAACATCTTTAAGACGTACAGGTCCCATAAAGTCCATATCTTCTTTTATCATTGAAGCAAGACGTTTTGAAAGGTTGCGGAATATAAGGTTTTGTACCTCTTCATTAGAACCTTTAAGTGCAACAGCAAGCTCATTATTGTCAACTTCACGCAGTACACGCTGTACAGACCTGTCATCAAGTGAAAGAATATCCTCAAATACAAACATCTTCTTGCGGATTTCATCAGCAAGTTCTGGGTCTTCAATTTCAAGACTTTCCATAATATGCTTTTCTGTTCCACGGTCTACTGTATTCAAAATTTCTACGATAGAATCTACACCACCAACAATTGTGTAGTCTTGATTTACAAGAGAAGAAAGTTTCTGCTCCAATACCTTTTCCACCTCTTTAATCACATCAGGAGAAGTTCTGTCCATCTGTGCTATACGCTTTGCTACATCTGTCTGCTTCTCTGGTGCAAGTGCTGAAACAATAGCTGCTGCCTGACCTGATGACAGGTATGACAGTATCAGTGCAATTGTCTGAGGATGTTCATCTTGTATAAAGTTTAAAAGCTGTGAAGCATCCGTCTTACGTACAAATTCAAATGGTCTTACTTGCAGTGAAGCAGTCAGTTTTCCAATAACATCTTTTGCACGCTCTGCACCAAGTGCCTTCTCCAACAAGTCTTTAGCATATGTAATGCCACCTTCGGCAATATACTGCTGTGCAAGGCAGATTTCATAAAATTCATCTAGTATAGAATCTTTAATTGCCGGAGATACACTTCTTGTATTGGCAATCTCAAGTGTAAGCTGCTCTATCTCATCTTCTTTTAAATGTTTAAATACATTTGCAGATTTATCAGGACCTAGAGCAATAAGCAGTATCGCTGCTTTTTGCACGCCACTAATACTTTCCTTAGCCATACCTGTCCCCGCTTTCCATTTTAAATATTAATCCCAGTCTTCATTCAGCCAGTTTCTAAGAAGCTGTGCTACAGCTTCTGGATTTTCATCGACAAACTTCTCTATCATCTTCCTTGTCTCAGATTTCTCGCTAAATTCAATATCATCAAGTGACTGGTTCTCTTTAGTTGTAGCTAAAAGCTGTTCCACTGAAAGTTCTGGCTCTTCGTCTTCTGCTACCTTTAAAGGTGCTGCACCACGGAGTACAACAAAGATAAGCAGTGCAATAATAAGTACCGCAAGGATTATCATAAGATAATCTGAAAGTCCCCTTGAGGTTTCTACCTTTTCTACAAACTTTGGTACATCATATGCAACTATATTTATATTTTCTGTGTTTATTCCTGTTGCTGCTGAAATAAGGTCAATTACTTCGGCTGTCACTTCTGTAACTACAGGAGCGTCATTCTGTGCGATAAACTCCTCAAATGTCATTCCATCCAGTGTGCCATCGCTTTCTAAACGTTCCTCATCATATATAACAAAACGTGTTGCTACTATGCCAATTGAAGAATCTCCAATTTGCACTGTAGGTTTTTCCTGTTGAATATTTTCAATAGTTTCATTAGTAAGAAACCCTGTAAGCTTCTCAATATCTATTGTAGATGATGTGTCCCTGCCATAGTTAAGAACAGTGTCAGTGTCATCATTGTTTGTCTGTGTACCGGGCTCACCTGCTACACCAGTTGCACCTTGTGATGAATATGTATAAAGATTGGTAGGATATCCATACTCTCTTCCGTCAGCAACCGAATACGTCTTGCTTAAAGAATCAATCTTTCTCATATCAAACTGTATGCCTTGTGTACCTACTTCTATATCATCATAGTTACATTTTAAAAGTAGTTTGCGAACATTCTCTGCCATTGTATTGCGGAGTTTGTCAACGTATTCTGAACTACCTCCTACAAGTGCACCGCCAAGACCATCATCAAGTGCACCATTAAAAATTGCATTGCCATCAAAATCATTGATAATTACATGGCTGGTATCAGTGCCAACGGCATTGGCAAGCCAATATGCAAGTGCCTCAGCAATTTCAGTAGTAACTACATCTCTGTTGGAATCAGCAACCTTAATCATCGCTGTAATTGATGTTGCAGTGCTGTCTGAGTCTTCAAGAACTTTATATGACGTGTCTGGGACATCTATAAATATATTGGCATCATCTATAAATGAATATTTTATAATGCTCTGTTTAATCTGGGACTGTAATGCAAGTATTCTCTTCTGGCTCTTTTCATTTTCAGTAGTAGACATCGAATTGTCAAATGCTTTGTCCCATGTGTAACCTCTGTCAACAAGACCATTGTCACTCATAGTATATAGTGCATTAGTCATATCGCCGTCTTTTACATATAGCGTAAGCCCATTGTCAGACGCTTTATAGCGTATGCCTGCATCATTGAGTGCATTTACCATTGAATTGGCATCGTCAAGATTTTCAAATGTCTGGAATTGTGTCCACTTTGGTCTGGAAACAAACCATGCCGTTAAACCTATTAACAAAAGCACTACGCATATTACTGCTATTATTATAGTTTTTTGTTTACCTGTGTATCTGCTCCAAAACTCTTTAAGCTTGTTTGGAATCCCCTTAATTTTCTCTTGCATAATCCGGCTCCCCTAGTAACGGTTATATATTTTTTTATATCTGAAGGTTCATAATCTCCTTATATGCGCTTACAAAGGCATCCCTGACTGCAACTGTATATTGAAGCGATACATTCGCTTTTTGCTGTGCTATCTGCAGGTCATGTATACTGTCTGTCTCCCCAAGAGCAAACTTTATTTCTTCTTCTTCTGCTGCATTGCTGTATGCATTGGCTTCTTGTATCATACTTACAGCCGAATCAAATGCTGCCGAAAAAGCGCTTTTTTGTTCTGTACCAGCTATCAAAGGGTCGCTGCCATCTGCAAAAACAGATGTAACTTTAGGCATCTGTGCCTGATAATAACTATCAAAATCCACACCCGATATTAACGATAAATCCATCTTTATTTTATCCTCCATCTCTATTTATGTTAAACAAAACAGTTACGACCTGCCTATATCAAGTGCCTTAAGTGACATATTTTTTGATGCATTAAATGCTGTTACATTAGCTTCATAAGAACGGCTTGCATCAATCATATCAGTCATTTCTGTAACTGTATTTACATTTGGATAAAGGACATATCCCTTTTCATCAGCGTCAGGATGTGAAGGGTCATAGACAAGTCGTCCTTCCGTCTCATCATCTTCAAAAATTTTTGATATCTTTACACCCTTGCCGACATACCCCGTAGCGTTTATAAGGGCATCGTCAAAGGAAACATATGACTTTTCTTCAAATATTACTGATTTTCTCATATATGTATCACCATTGCCATCTCTTGTAGTATTTACATTGGCAATGTTTTGTGAAATAATATCCAGTCTGGTTCTCTGTGCCGTCATACCCGTAGCACATATATCCATAGCAGAAAAAACGCTCATAATTTACCCCTTTCCAATCAGCTTGTCTTTAAAACACTTTTTAACCGTGTAAATTCCTGTGTAACGGAATCAAGCATTGTATAATATTTCATCTGGTTTTTAGCAAGCTCAACATTCTCTGTGTCAATGTCAACATTATTGCCGTCAAGCCTGTAGTCAACCTGTCCGTAATCTGTATACGTAGTGCCTGTAATCGTTTCAAGGTCAACACCAGCTATTTCATCATCAAGTGAACTTCCACCAGATACTGCACCTTGTAAATACGATTCAAAGTCTACGTCTTTGCGTTTGTACCCTGGTGTGTCTACATTGGCAATATTATTAGATATGGCAGCGTTCCTCATCCAGCTAGCATCACACGCCTTTTCAAGCACATTAATATAATTAAATGCTCCTGTTGATACCATAATGTCATTCTCCTCTCCACCTTATTCAGGCATAGTACCTCATGTTATATTCATACACTTCTAATTATAAAGACATTTAAACAAAATTACAACCCCAAAAATTTATATTTTTCTAAAATTCGGTGTTAAGTGTAACGAAATCGGTGTTTCACGACATAAATTATGATTTACCAAATTTTGGAGTGATATTAAATAACCTTTGTAAAGCCACACTGGTTATCCATACATGCAAGTTTATTGCCTTTTTCCACCATTGCTCCCCCACATACAGGACATTTTTGTGATGATGGTTTCTGCCACGACATAAAGTCACACTCAGGATACCCTTCACAGCCATAGTAGCGTCTTCCCTTTTTTGTTTTCTTTATAACTATCTCCTGCCCACACTTAGGGCATAGTACACCTGCCTTTTCATAGTATGGCTTGGTGTTTCGACATTCAGGAAATCCCGGACATGCAAGAAACTTACCATGTGGACCAAATTTAACTACCATGTTTCTTTTGCACTCTTCACAGATTACATCTGTAACTTCATCTTCTATCTTTACTTCTTCAAGTTCTTTCTGTGCAATAGAAACAGCTTCATGTAAATCTGGATAGAAATTTTCTACTACAGTTTTCCAACGTACAGAACCATCTTCAACCCTGTCAAGAAGACCTTCCATATAAGCTGTGAAATTTACATCAACAATACTTGCAAATGATTTTTTCATAATGTTATTGACTACTTCGCCAAGCTCTGTTATATAGAGATTTTTCTGTTCTTTTGCAACATAGTGTCGATTAATAATTGTTGAAATTGTAGGTGCATAAGTACTTGGACGACCTATTCCAAGTTCTTCAAGCGTCTTTACAAGAGAGGCCTCTGTAAAATGTGCTGGTGGTTGTGTAAAGTGCTGTTTCTTTTCCAGCTTTCCTAAATTCATAACAGCATCTTTAACCAGCTTTTTAGAAAAACTCTTCCGTTCTACTTTGTCATCTTCCGTCTGATAGACATTTAAATACCCTTCAAATACTATTTTGGAAGAAGCAGCTGTAAATCTGTATTTGTCTGAATCTATTTTTATTGAAGTAGTTTCATACTTTGCAGAAGCCATCTGACTTGCCATAAACCTCTTCCATATAAGCTGGTACAGCCTAAAGCAGTCTCTTGGGAGAGAGTCTTTTACCTGTGCGGGAGTAAGGTCAATATAGGCAGGTCTTATTGCCTCATGTGCATCTTGTATTTTTTTACTGTCCTTCTTTTTTACTGTGTCTTGTGCTAGATATTCTTTGCCATAATTTTCTTTTATATACTCTGCTGCACTAACCTTAGCTTCATCTGAAATACGTGTTGAATCTGTACGCAAATATGTTATCAGACCTATAGTACCATGTCCTTTTACTTTCTGACCTTCATATAACATCTGTGCCAGTCTCATGGTTTTTTGTGTTGCAAAATTAAGACTTTTTGCAGCCTCTTGTTGCAGCGTGCTTGTAGTAAATGGCAAAGGAGCTTTTTTAGTTCTAGTTGAAACTTTCACATCAGAAACTTTAAACTGTGATTTTTTTACCTCAGCTATTATTTTTTTGATATGTTCTTCAGATTCTATGTTCATTTTTTTATTAAGAGTCCCATAAAATTCTGCTGTAACTGACTTTTTATCACCTTCAGGTGTAAATTCACCTGAAAGGGTCCAGTATTCTTTTGGAATAAATGCGTTTATCTCCTCTTCCCTGTCAGCTATTATTCTAACTGCCACAGACTGTACACGTCCTGCACTTAAACCTCTTTTAACTTTAGCCCACAGTACAGGGCTTATCTGGTAACCCACCATCCTGTCTAAAATCCTTCTTGCCTGTTGTGCATCTACGAGGTGCATATCTATGGTTCTTGCATTTTTAAATGACTGTTTAACGGCATTTTTTGTAATCTCATTAAATGTTACACGACTTGTATTTTTTTCATCTAGTTTAAGAGCTTTTGACAGATGCCATGATATGGCTTCTCCTTCACGGTCTGGGTCAGTTGCAAGATATACTTTGTCAGCCTTTTTAACCTCCTTACGAAGTTTTGCAAGAAGGTCTCCCTTTCCACGTATTGTAATATATTTAGGTTCAAAACCATTTTCAATATCTATACCTAATTGACTTTTTGGCAAATCCCTTACATGCCCATTAGATGCAACCACTTCATAAGAGTTTCCTAAAAACTTTTTTATAGTCGTTGCTTTTGATGGCGATTCCACAATTACAAGATTCTTTGCCATGTTACTTCCTTCCTTTCGATTGGTCTGACTTATATTTTTACTGCATAGTAATTATTGCCTACCATGCACACTAAATTCTTTAATTCTAAGCTTATAAGCACTTCCATGGTCTGTGTAATATTAAGCCCTGCTCTCACTGATATCTCCGATATATGTGCAGGATTCAGACCTAAACTAGAATACACTATTTTTTCCTTACTGACAAGAGTAATTTTTTTAGTACATATGTTTTTTATATTACAATCATAGAAAATACCCAATGCATCCAATATATCACTTACATCTGTCACAAGGGCAGCTCCGTCTTTTATAAGTTGATTACTTCCATAATATAACTTATTGCCAATTTCTCCGGGTACAGCAAAAATATCTTTTCCTTGTTCAATAGCATATTCTGCAGTGATAAGAGAACCGCTTCTCTCACTCGCCTCAATAATTAATACTCCATCTGAAAAAGCACTTATAATGCGATTACGCATAGGAAAATTGCCAGAAAGAGGTGGTGTGCCCGGCGGATATTCTGAAATTATGCCGCCACTTTCCTGTATAAGCATATATGTCTCTATATTCTGCCTTGGATAACATATATCCACACCACATCCCAGCACTGCAAATGTTTTATTTCCTGCAATCGAAATTGCTCCATTTTGTGCATAAACATCTACTCCTCTTGCAAGTCCGCTAATTATTTGTATGCCATTTTCTGCAAGTTGTCTTCCCATTCGATTTGCAATTATGCTGCCACTGTAAGAGACATTTCTTGCACCAACTATTGCAACTGTTTTCTTGCTGCTGTCTGGAAGTATGCCTTTATAAAAAAGACAATATGGGGCATCATAAATGTTGTAAAGTCTTTCTGGGTAGATAGCATCTCCTTTATGTACGAATCTTATGTCTTGTGAAAGCATTTTTCCATAACTTTCCTCTACAATGGTGCTATCTCTACCCGATATAAGACTTTCAATATCTTTTGAACCTATGCCATTTACTTTAGAAAGTTGTTCTTTTGACGCATTAAAAATTTCTTCTTCATTTCCAAAATATTCAAGAAGTCTGTTTCTTTTAACACTGCCTATTCTATGTACACATGACAGCCAGTATGCATAGTGAATATGTTTAAGTCCCATAGCTATTTCTGCCCTCTCTCCAATATTTGCTGTTAACGCTTCTGTAACATACGGCTTCTGCGATATGCTCTTTTTCTATAAGGCTTTTTTGTTCTATATCGGCTATGGTGCGGCTTGTCTTTAAAATCTTATGGTAAGCCCTTGCACTAAATGACATTTTCTCTAAAATATCCTTAAGAAACTCCTTTGCCTCTGATGTCATAATGCAATATTTTTTAATATTAGAAGGTGACAAGTATGAGTTAAACTTAAACGTTTCTTTTTTATACCTTTCTTTTTGAATTTTTTGTGCCTGTAAAACACGTTTTCTAATTTGTTCAGATGTTTCTCGATTTTTATATTCTAATTCATATTTAACTCCATAAACTTCTTTAAAGTCCAACTGTACTGTTTCTGTGCATATATCAATTCTGTCAAGAAATGGTTTGCTTATTCTATCAAGATAATTTTTCACCTGTATGGGTGTACACGTGCATTTTCTTCTATTTGGAAAAAAACCGCAGCGGCATGGATTCATTGCGGCTACTAGCATACACTTTGCAGGGTATCGATAGTTGCCATCAAGTCTAACTACATTTACATACCCATCCTCAAGCGGTTGACGTAGTACTTCAAGAGTCTGTCTGCTAAATTCTGCAAGCTCGTCCAGAAACAGCACACCTCCTGATGCAAGACTTATCTCACCAGGTTTTGGATATCTGCCGCCGCCAGCAAGTGCAGCCTGTGTAACTGTGTGATGTGGTGCCCTGTAAGGTCTGTTCATAACCACTGGCATATCCTTTGTAAGAAGTCCTGACACACTGTATATCTTTGATATCTCCATGCACTCATCTATCTGAAGTTCAGGCATAATGCCTGCAATCCTTTTTGCAATCATTGTTTTGCCTGTCCCGGGTGGTCCTATCATAAGAAAATTGTGCATTCCTGATACAGCCACTTCAGCACCGCGGCATGCAATAAGTTGTCCCACTATATCAGCAAAGTCAGATATTGGTATTTGTTGTATACTTTCTTTGTAATCTAAGGGTTCATTCTCTGTACTTACAATATACTTTCTAAGCTCTAATTCTTCACTGTTTAAAATATCTGCAGCATCTTGAAGGTTATCTACCCCTATAACAGTTATCCCTTTTACAAACATTGCCTCTTTTACATTGTCCTTTGGAACAATACATAAGCTTATATTATTCTCGTATGCGGTGTACACCATTGGCAAAACTCCACTTACGGATTTAAACTTTCCATCAAGGCTTAATTCACCTATAAGTACCGCCTTTCTTAAAAGCTTTTGACTTATAATGCCCAGTGCTGAAAGTATGGCAGCAGCAATCGCAAAGTCATAGCAAGTTCCATCTTTGCGTATATTGGCTGGTGACAAGTTTATAGTAATTTTTTTTGGTGGAATTTTGAAACCGCTGTTTTTTAAAGCTACCCGCACCCGCTCCTTGGCTTCCTTTACTTCTGAGGATAAGCAACCTACAAGTGAAAAACAAGGAAGACCATCTGATACATCTGCTTCTGCGTGTATAATACGACCTTCTATGCCCTGTATAACTGCCGAATAAGCTTCACTATACATAAATTAATATGTCCTTTCTACTCACGCAGCAGACTGTCTCCCTGTACCATAGTATCACATATGTTGTTTTAAGTCAAATAGCAGGGACAGACTTTCTGTCTGCCCCTGCTATTCCTGTTTATCAAGTATTTTAGTAATTTCATCTATAAATGTACCAACGTCTTTGAATTCACGGTATATTGATGCAAACCGCACATACGCAACTGCATCTGTTTCCTTAAGTTCATTCATAACAAGCTCTCCAATATAGCTGCTAGGTAACTCCTTTTTTTCTTGACTAAATATTATAGCTTCAACCCTGTCAACAAGCAGTTTCATATCGTCCGCTGATACCTGTCTTTTGTGACATGAACGCACTACTCCACGCTCAATCTTTTGTCTGTCATAAGGCTCTCTTGTCAAATCTTTTTTAATTATGATTAAAGGAACCGACTCAACTTTTTCATAAGTAGTAAAACGCTTATTGCACTTATCACAGAGCCTTCTGCGTCTTATTGATGTATTGTCATCTGCCGGACGGGAATCAATAACTCTTGTATCAGCTGTTCCGCAAAAAGGACATTTCATAATTTACCCACCTTTCACCTTGATATTTTTTTCTTAATAATAACCTATAAATATCCTATTTGCAAGATTATAACTTTCCTTATTCAAATTTACATTTTTGGAGACATTTTTCGATTTCAACTTCTACAAGAATAACATCTGTTCCAATTCTTTTAACACACTCATATGGAATAATATATTCATGGTCACGTCCTAGTATTCCAAATATCTTACATGGCCCCGGAATAATCAGGTTGCAAATTCGCCCTGTTTTTACGTCAAAATCTACATCGCAGACATTTCCAAGCCTTTCCCCGTCACAGACATTTATTACTTCCTTTTCTCTAAGCTCGCATACCCTCATCCAAGCACCCGTGGCTATAACAGCCTGCTTTTTTTAATACTCCCTACAATATATGTTTCCCTATCCCAAATAATTCCTCATTGAGCGCAAAGCCTTTTTTTCCAAGCGACTTACCTGTGCCTGTGAAATATTTATTTCTTCTGCCACCTCCATCTGTGTCTTACCTTCAAAATACCTCATATTAATAATCTTGTGTTCCCTGTCGGACAGACGATTTACCGCTGCTTTTAATGATATCTCTTCTATCCAGTTATCTTCCTTGTTTTTCTTATCGCTTATCTGGTCCATAATATAAAGAGTGTCACCGCTTTCTGCATACACTGGTTCGTATAAAGAAACTGGGCTTTGTATTGCATCAAGTGCATAAACTATATCCTCTGGTTCCACATCTAATTTTTCTGCAATTTCCTCAACCGTAGGCTCTTTATCACTTTTCTTCATCATAAGTTCTTTAGTATAAATAGCCTTATATGCTGTATCACGTATAGAACGACTTACACGAATACTGTTATTATCACGCAAATATCGCCTGATTTCGCCGATTATCATTGGTACAGCATAAGTAGAAAACTTAACATTTAATGTCACATCAAAATGGTCTATTGCCTTCATAAGCCCTATGCAGCCTATCTGGAATAAATCATCAATATTTTCACCCGAATTTGAAAATCTCTGTATTATACTTAAAACAAGCCTAAGATTACCCTTAATAAAATCTTCCCTTGCTTTCTTGTCACCTTTTTGTATCTTTTGAAAAAGCTCCTTCTTTTCTTCATCTGTAAGGAGTGGTAACTTCGCTGTGTTTACACCACAGATTTCTACTTTATACATTGCCATCTTTATCCTCCATACTGTGACTAAGCTATATAAAGTAGGATTTACCAAAAACAAAATCTTATTCCATTTTCATTATTTCCTTTTTAAGTCTTTTCATAATCTTTTTCTCAAGTCTTGATATGTACGACTGGGAAATACCCATAATGTCGGCGACCTCTTTCTGTGTGCGTTCTTTGCCGTCCTTAGTATTTATGCCAAATCTCATCTCTATTATAACTCTCTCACGCTCGCTGAGCTTATCAAGAGCCATCCTTAAAAGCCTCTTGTCAACTTCATCCTCAAGGTTCTTAGAAATGACATTTTCATCGGTTCCAAGGATGTCAGAAAGCAACAGTTCATTGCCGTCCCAATCCACATTTAGAGGTTCATCTATTGACACTTCAAGCTTAATTTTACTGTTCCTTCTTAAATACATTAAAATTTCATTTTCTATACATCTTGAAGCATATGTAGCAAGCTTTATATTTTTTAAGGGGTTAAATGTGTTAATAGCTTTTATAAGCCCAATTGTACCTATAGAAATTAGGTCCTCAACTCCAACTCCTGTATTATCAAACTTCTTTGCTATATATACAACAAGACGTAGATTATGCTCTATCAAACTGCTCCTTGCTAACTGATCCTCGGAGCCGCCAAGCTTATTTAAAATCTTTTTTTCCTCATCTATAGTAAATGGTGCTGGGAGTATCTCCGCACCTCCAATATAATGGATATCACCACTATTATGTGGCCAGAATAAGCCTCTAAACTCTGGCATCATCCTAAACTGAAACCTGTTTGACATTGATATTTTAAGCATTGTATTCTCCTTTCGCCATAGTCTGATTATTTAAAATAATCTGTATTTCTTTATCTGTGCAAATATTATCACTTACCGCAGCTAAAAAATTCTTTTTTGTACTTCCATCCTGGAATTTAAGTATATCAAGTCTGTATGCTTCAAGCAGACCGCTTCCGCCTATTGAATGATATGGTATTAAAAGCGGAGCTGCACTTTTTGAAAGTTCTGCCCACTCTGATAAATCTCTTGAGATTACGGCTACTGGTTCACCAGTATATGGGCTTACAAGATGGTTGCCAGTGTCATAAAGTGCTTTTATTTCCTGTGTTTTACCATTATGTACCAGTATAGCATTTACTACACTTTTTCGTTTTAAATCCTGTACAGCAATAGAAACCCTTAAAAAACGAAATAATATAAAAAGTATAAAAACCGATAAAAGTAAAAATAACAAGGAAAAATGTCTTTTCGCAAAAACTTCTTTGAGCATAAAAATCATTCCCGCCGTAAATGCTGATAAAGATATATAAGTTATAAACTCTGTTATAAACTTCTTTAAATTTTCTGGTCTGTATGCCTGCCAGATTAAAACTACAAGTTCTGTAAGAGCCAGAATATTTATTGGTAGTTTAAAATTATAACTAGTACAAATTACCGAAAAGATAGCACAAGCAGCAGACAAAAGTACCCACCTTTTGTTATGGGAGGGTTCATGCAGCCACCATGCTGTAATATACAGTAAAAACCAGTTCATAATGAAATTGAGAATGAAATATAAATCTGCATAAAAACAGACTGTCATACCTTGCCTTCTTTCTTATCCAGAAACTATTATCTGTTGTATAAAGATAGTATACATAAAATTCTGTACGAATAATGTCAAAGTATAGTATACAAAAAGAAAAGTCATCCTCTGTCTTTCGGCAAAGTATGACTTCCTTCTACATATAATATATTCTACTATGATAGTGATGTATTTGTATACAAAACAGGTTCACTTATACTTAAAATAACACCATCTTTATTAATAGTCTTTATAACAAATGCATTTACTTCATATTCATCTGCATCTTCTTCGTCATTGTTATTCTCACCTTCAGTCTCATCTTCATAAGTATCAAAATCTAAATCCTCACTGTTTGGAATTTTTAAATGTCTGCTGTCAATCCATTCTGTGTCAAGTGCATCACCATTAAAGTAAACAACTGAGTATGGCGTAAAACCTGTTCCAGTTACAACATATCCCTCATTATCTGCCTGTACATCTTTTATTGCAATCTTTTCAATACCCATCTGTAAATCAGAGGCAACAAATGGTGCCATACCATTGTATGCATAATTTTCTCCATATAAAAGGTCATATGAAAGCGTTGAAAGCCCTTCAAGATAACTGGTTAAAGATTCCTTCTGCTGGTGGTATTTTGTAATAATCCCTTCGTGTATGCCCAGTTTGTCTAATATATATGGATAAAGCTGATATGATGCAAGGTTTCTATCTTGTTTCTCAAGTCCAAAATTATTCCATGTGACATACTGTGTCTGGTATAAATTGTTATTTTTTAGCTCAGAAGCACTTAATTCAAGGCTCGGCAGGTGGTCACCATAAAGAACAAGAATAGTATTTTCATCACGTTTTTTAAGCTTCTTTATAAGATTGCCTATCATGTTATCAACTTCTGCAATCTGATTTACATAATAAGTATACTGCTGCTCCATGCCTTCTGGTACACCTAATACAGACAACGGATATTTTTTATCTGTCACAACATCATATTTACCATGACTCTGCACTGTAATACCAAACGTAAAGTCAGGACCTTTAGTTGAATCAAGTGTCTTTATTATCTCATCAACAAGTATATCATCGTTCGCCCAACCGTTGTCATTTTCAGTAATGCCGTTCATATATTCCATAGGAGTAAATGTATCAAATCCAAGGCTTGAAAACACTATATTTCTTCCATAAAATGTCCCATCATTATTGTGTACACTGTGACTTATGTATCCAAGATTTGCAAGGTCATTACATATGCTCTCAGATGTTTTACTTTTTAAAATAGTCTTGTATGGATATTCGCACACGCCAAAATCGTGCTGACGCATACCCGTAAGTATCTCAAATTCAGTATTTACAGTGCCAGCACCCACTGTAGGCACAGTTATAAGCCCACTTGAATAATTTTTTTGCAGTGAATGAAACACTGGCAATGGGTCACTGCTGCACTTAAGTCCTTTTACATAGTCCACATCAAAAAACGACTCAAGCTGTATAAATATTATATTGGGTTTTTCATCACAGACAATACTGTTTTCTTCTTTTTTAATACTGTTTGTTAAATTTTTAACAGACTCTTCACTGTAGTCTTCTGGTCTTGCTATACCAGTGTCAAGCAAACTATTTGTAAAACAGTACACAAAGCCATAGTTTTCATATGCTTCTGAAATGTTCGTATAGTTAGTAGAAAGTGCCTGTACAGAACTGCTTGAGCTTTTTATAAACATAATTACAAATGTAATCATAATTACTGGAATACATGAAAAAATTAAACGTTTATGATTTCTGTACCTGTGGTATGGAGCTTTTTTATAAAGACACGCCATCAAAAAAACCACTAAACACAATGCAACTACTAACATTGCAATATTTAAAGCGCTAAAATAGTGTCCTGAAACACTGATTGCACTTTTTATAAGCATAAAATCAACTGCCGAAAAAGGTGTCACCCTAAAATGTAGTATTATATAATTAACTATTCCAAATAAAAGCCACACCGTTGAAATAGAAACAAATACAAATATCTCCCTTTTAAAAAACAGTGCAAAAGATAATGTAAGAAGTATTATTAGTACATTAAAACAAAATAACAATGGACTATCCACCATATATCCAAGCCCAGAGAGCAAAGACTTGCGGTTCAATGCTTCTATTACAAGTCCAAGAAGCAATGCTGTTATTAGGTAAATCACAGTATGTTTGATTATTTTACGTTTATCCATTATGTCCAACATATATCACCTCATTATAATGCTAATTGTTACATTACCGGCATTTACATCAAACATTATACCACTTATTAAAAAAAATGAAAGTGTAAAACAACTGGAATATTCTTAAAGTTTTTTTAACAGGTTGTGATGTTAATCTGTCATATTTTTATAAATTCTAGCCACCTTATCCACTGGTCCATGTGCAACAAGTCTGCCGCTGTCTAGTATAATAGCCTTATTACAAAGCCTTTGTACTTGTTCTAATGAGTGTGATACGAAAAGCACTGTAACTCCCCTGTCGAACATAGTCATAATTTTTTTTTCACATTTAGTACGAAATTTCTTATCACCAACTGATAACACTTCATCAAGTATAAGTATATCAGGTTCAACTATAGTCGCTATCGAAAAGCCAAGTCTCGACTTCATACCTGATGAATAATTTTTTATAGGAACTTCTATAAATTCTCCAAGTCCTGAAAAATCTACTATTTCATCAAATTTTTCATCAAGGAACTTCTTATTGTATCCAAGTACAGCCCCATACAAGTATATATTTTCCCTGCCTGTGTACTGTGGAGAAAAACCCGCACCCAGTTCAAGAAGTGGTGCTAATACACCTCGTGTCCTTACTATTCCAGTAGATGGTCTAAGTACCCCTGATACCACTTTTAACAAAGTACTTTTGCCTGAACCGTTAAGCCCAAGCACTCCAAGCCTTTCACCTCTTTTTATTTCAAAATTTATTCCTTTCAATGCCCAGAATTCATTGTATTTCAAATCGCGTTTTAATAATTTTATAAAATACTCTTTTAAATTGTCTACATGCTCTTGATTAAGATTAAAACGCATACCCACATCTTTGACACTGATTGCCACATTCTCTTTCAAAACAGCCTCCTAAAAACAGTAACTAAATATGCAGGATAAACTTATCCTGATTCTTATAAAATAATACAGCACCAATTACTAAAAGACAGACAGCTACTACACCTGACCTTACACAATACTCTATATTCATCGGCTGTCCATATAGTACAGAATTACGAAAATTAGCTATACACATATACACCGGATTTATTTCAAAAACCCACGCATTGCCTGTACCAATTACCCTTGTTGTTGGATAAAATATGGCTGACGCATAACTTATAAGCATTGTAGCTACTGACCATATATACTCAACATCCTTGAAAAACACATCGAGTGTTGCAAGAAACAGTCCTGCACCAAGTGACATAACAAGTAGTATAATTATAGGAATAACTGCCTGTAGTATATAAATTGTAGGATGCACCCTTAAAACTATGCCTACTCCAACGAGCACTATAAGTGAAATTAGAAAAGTGACAAAGTTAGAGATAATAGATGATATAACATAAATATACTTAGGCACATATACCTTTTTAATCATTGCGGCATTACCGCTGACTGCCTTAAGCCCCGCTTTTGTTGACGATGAAAAAAATGAAAATAAAAGCCTGCCGCAAAGTACATATATAGGAAATGTCCGGTCATCACGTCCAAAAAGTGTGCCAAATACAAGGGTAAGTACCATCATAGTAAGCAAAGGCTCTATCAGCGTCCACAAAATACCTAAATAAGAACGACGGTATTTTAATTTTATATTTTTTTTCACCAGCTCGTATAATAAATACTTGTAGTTTAAAAAATTCTTAATATATTTTTTTATATCCATATTCACTCCATAACAATATTTTTTACTTCCACTGATTATATCATACCAATTTAAAAAGTCAAATAAACTTTTTTTCTTGAATAATAGTTACAAACAGAGTATACTGAATATAAATAGGGGCACACAAATACCATTATAAAAAAGGAGATGCATATGAGCAATATATATCTGCCAAAACTAGTCAGTCGTAAATACGATGAAGCATTAGACTTCCATATAACAATGTATGACAACCTTCCATATAAAAGAGACGCTGATTTCTGTGGCGTACAGCAAATTGCTATGTACAGTGGTCATATTATTAAGTATTATCTGTGTCTTAATGAAGAAGAAGCATTTGAAATTGATAACCATGATGATGAAATTGAAGAGATACTTGCCACTGCAAAACTAAAAGAATATGAGAGAACAAAAACTCCTGCTGCTAGACGTTCTAAAAAGAAAGTTCAAGAAGAACCCGGTATTACACAGGAACAGATACGTACACTTCTTAAAGACCAAGATATGAATATTGAAGTACCATCTGATTACGATGACGACAATCTTGCCAATGAAGACTCTGTTGATGCATTTGCGGGTGTTGAAGATTGGTAACCATCTAGTGATATCAAAAAAAGGGATACCATTTACTAGTATCCCTTTTTAAATCAAATATATATTTATTTCTTCCACCTATGTTTTTTCTTTTTAGTATTTTCCTCTGATTTTTCTTCTGACTTATCTTCTGTTGAAATATCATCATTCCCATTCATAGCCTTGTCAAACTGTAAAAGAAGGTCTTTTTGTTCTTGTGTCATTTGGGTTGGAACTTCAACAACAAGAGTTACATAGTGGTCACCGCGTACTTGTTTATTACGCAGTGATGGTACTCCTTTATTTCTAAGGCGTACCCTTGTATCGTTCTGTGTTCCCGGTTTAACAGTATAGATAACTTCACCATCTATTGTCTTTATGCGTACATCCCCGCCAAGTGCTGCCTGAGCAAATGTAATAGGTGAAGTGGAGTATATATCCCTATCTTGACGCTGGAATATTGGATGCCTGCTCACAATTACTTCAACAAGCAAATCACCCCTGCCGCCGCCATTTATACCCGGCTCACCTTTGTCACGTATTCTTACACACTGCCCATTATCAATTCCAGCAGGGATTGACACTGAAATTTTCTTACGCTTGCTCACATAGCCGCTTCCGCTACATTCTGGACATTTGCTCTTTATAATTTTGCCTGTGCCCCTGCAATCTGGACATGACTGGACATTTCTGACCATGCCGAACAATGACTGCTGCGTAAATACAACCTGCCCTTTGCCACCACACTTTGAACATGTCTCTGGGGATGTGCCCGGCTTTGCACCTGTTCCATGGCAGGAAGGACACTCTTCTTTTAATGTAATATCTATTTCTTTCTCAACTCCAAAGCAAGCTTCTTCAAACGTAATCCTAACTGATGTACGGACATTCTGTCCCTTCATAGGTCCATTGCTTTGTGCCCTTGAACGTCCACCAAAGCCGCCTCCAGAAAAGCCGCCAAAGATATCTCCAAAGATATCTCCAAAAATATCATCCATGCCGCTGAAATCAAAGCCTCCGCCCCCAGAGCCACCTTCAAACGCAGCATGACCAAATTGGTCGTACTGCTGTCTTTTTTCAGTATCACTAAGTACAGCATAAGCTTCAGAAGCTTCCTTAAACTTTAATTCAGCATCTTTATCGCCCGGATTAATGTCAGGATGGTACTTTTTAGCCAGCTTGCGGTACGCTGATTTAATTTCCGAATCAGAAGCCCCTCGGCTTACGCCGAGGACTTCATAATAATCTCTTTTATCTGCCATAAAAATTGCTCCCTTAATTTTTCATGCCCTGACTGCACAATTATACCTCGCGGTAATCTCCATCTACCACATCGTCAGATGAACCATTATCTGTCTGTGACTGACCCATATTAGGACCTGCGGCACCACCCATATCAGGACCTGCACCTGCTGCCTGTGCACTTTCATACATCTTTTGGAAGATACTCTGTGCACTTTCCATAAGCTTTTCTTTACCAGCCTTTAAGTCATCAATATCACTGTCAGACATACTATCTGGATTTGTTCTGTCAACAATTTCCTTGAGTGCATTAATATCTGCCTGCACTTTTTCTTTTTCAGCAGCGTCAACCTTATCACCAGCTTCGTCAAGAGCTTTCTGTGTTTGGAATACTAAGCTGTCTGCATCATTGCGTGCATCAATGCCCTCTTTGCGTTTTTTATCCTCTGCTTCAAACTGTGCAGCTTCCTTTACAGCTTTATCAATCTCTTCATCAGACATATTTGAACCTGCTGTAATTGTTATATGCTGCTCTTTACCTGTTCCAAGGTCTTTTGCAGAAACATTTACAATACCATTAGCATCTATATCAAATGTAACTTCAATCTGTGGAACGCCACGTCTTGCAGGAGGAATTCCATCAAGTCTGAACTGTCCAAGTGACTTATTATCCTTGGCAAACTGACGTTCACCCTGTAATACATTAATATCAACTGCACTCTGGTTGTCAGCAGCTGTAGAAAATACTTGACTCTTCTTAGTAGGAATAGTTGTGTTTCTCTCAATAAGCCTTGTAGCAATACCTCCCATTGTCTCGATTGAAAGTGACAGCGGCGTTACATCCAAAAGAAGAATATCGCCTGCACCAGCATCACCAGCAAGCTTACCACCTTGAATAGAAGCACCAAGTGCTACACATTCATCTGGGTTAAGTGATTTGTTAGGTTCATGTCCTGTAAGCTGTCTTACCTTATCCTGTACCGCTGGAATACGTGTTGAACCACCGACAAGAAGCACCTTACCAATATCAGAAGATGTAAGCCCCGCATCATTTAATGCATTAGACACTGGAGTTGCAGTTCTTTCTACAAGGTCATGTGTAAGCTCATCGAACTTAGCACGTGTAAGGTCCATATCAAAGTGCTTTGGTCCTTCCTGTGTAGCAGTAATAAACGGAAGGTTGATATTGGTTGTTGTAGCTGATGAAAGTTCTTTCTTAGCCTTCTCTGCTGCCTCATTTAATCTTTGAAGTGCCATCTTATCCGTAGAAAGGTCAACACCTTCTTTATTTTTAAATTCTTGAATCATATAATCAGTAATCTTTTTATCAAAATCATCACCACCAAGATGGTTGTCACCTGATGTTGAAAGAACTTCGATTACGCCATCTCCAATTTCAATTATAGATACATCAAATGTACCACCACCTAAATCGTATACCATAATCTTTTGTTCTTTTTCATTATCAAGACCATAAGCTAAAGCAGCAGCCGTAGGCTCATTAATAATACGCTTAACCTCAAGCCCTGCAATCTTACCTGCGTCTTTTGTAGCCTGACGCTGTGCATCATTAAAGTAAGCTGGAACTGTAATAACTGCCTCTGTTACTTTTTCACCAAGGTAGCTTTCGGCATCTGCCTTTAATTTCTGAAGAATCATAGCTGAAATCTCCTGTGGTGAATATCTTTTATCATCAATGGCTACTCTGTGGTCTGTACCCATCTGTCTTTTTATAGAAGAAATTGTTTTATCTGCATTGGTTACTGCCTGACGTTTTGCAGGTTCACCAACTAATCTCTCACCTGTCTTTGTAAATGCAACAACTGAAGGTGTTGTCCTTGCACCCTCTGTATTAGCTACTACTACAGGCTTTCCACCTTCCATAACAGCTACACATGAATTTGTTGTACCTAAATCAATACCAATAATTTTACTCATAATAATTACCTCCATATATTAATTAACGACTTTTACCATACTGTGTCTTACTACGCTTTCTTTATACATATAACCCTTTTGCATTTCCTCTGCTACAGTTCCGCTTTCAAGCGAGTCATCATCAACAGCCATAACAGCATTGTGATAGTCAGGGTTAAACTCCTTACCAACAGCCTCTATCGGCTGTACTCCAAGCTCACCAAGCGCAGTAACAAGCTGCTTATACACAAGCTCCACACCCTGTACAAAAGGTGCTTCCTTTTCTTCCTCAGGTATCCCTGCAAGACCCCTTTCAAAATTATCTATCACCGGAAGAATTTTCTCTACAACTGTTTTTGCTCCGATTTCAAACATCTGAGCTTTTTCCTTTTCAGACCTCTTTCTAAAATTCTCAAACTCTGCCAGTTGTCTTACTCTTTTATCTTCTAAATCAGCAAGCTTTTCTTCAAGCTTTTCAACAGCTTTGTCTTTCTTTTTGCCAAAACGCTTTAATTTGCTCTCTGTGGACTGCTTCTCTTCTTCTTTAACTACTTCTGTTTCCTCTGTTTTAGCTGTCTCTTCTGAAGAAGTTTCCTCAGTAGATGTGTCTTCTGAAGAAGCATCCGCCTGCTGTAAATCATTCTCTAAATCTTTAGATTCCACTTAATTACCACCTCTCTCACAATTACTGTGTTTCCTTGAATATATCATCAAGCTGTGTCATTAATGACTGCAAAGTGCTTACTACTTTATCATAATCCATACGCTTTGGTCCTATAATTCCAATCTTACCATATACACCTTCGTGAATCTTATATGTTGCTGTTACCATAGAACAGTCTTTCATAGTATCCACTTTAGTCTCATTGCCAATATAAATTTGTATATCATGTGTCTCACTGCCATCACTTTGGTCTGTTGCCTCCAGCCAGTTGTTAATAATCTTTTTTTCTTCAAATGCATTGAGAAGCTCTGTTGTCTCTGACTTGCTTGAAAGTTCAGGGTACTTAAGAAAGTTCGTAGCCCCACTTGTGTAAATCTTAAGGTCATCATCTTCAGTCAGGGTATTTCCAATCAACTCAAGCACAGCATCAATAACTTTGGTATGGCTTCCAGTCTGCTCTTTTATATTGCGTATAATAGCTAAATTCATCTCTGTGACATCAAGACCATTTAACGTAGTATTAAGTATAAAGTTAAGTTTTACTATAAGCTCTTGGTCTACTGCCTCATCAATTTTAAGTATCTGGTTCCTGACGACATTATTGTCAAGTACGATTACAGTAAGAAGGTTATGTTCATCTACAGGCGTAATCTGTATAAACTTGACTTTCTTGGACTTATACCTAGGTCCTGAAACCATCGTTGCATAATTTGTATTGCTTGCGAGAAAACGTGCAATCTGTTTAAGAAGTGCGTCCATTCTGCCAGCCTTATGCTCTAGCTCGTCTTTAAGGTTTTGTACCTCAATCTTTTTATCATCCAGCATAGTGTCAACATATAGTCTATATGCCTTATCGGTAGGAATTCGTCCCGCAGAAGTATGCGGCTGTATAATATATCCCATCTCCTCTAAATCAGACATTTCATTGCGGATAGTTGCTGAACTTAAGTTTAAATCAGTGTCCTTTGAAATGGTTCTGGAACCAACAGGCTCTCCAGTTTCAAGATACGTACGTATTATCGTCTGAAGAATTTTTATCTTCCTCTCGCTTAACTCCAACGAACCACTCCCTTCTCTATTTTGTTAGCACTCTTTGATATGGAGTGCTAACATCTATCTAGTAAGATATCACTCTTAATATTTCTTGTCAAGATATTTTTTTCAAATTTTTGTATTTTTTTGTTACCACTTACCTTTTATTCATCTTTAAATATTGCTATAATCATTTATATATGAAAAATTTCAAAATGTGACGATAAATATATATATTAACATAAAGGCTGCTATTAATAGCTTGTACAGAAAGGCAGGAATTATTATGCAAAATCCAAAAATAACCCCTTTAAATACTAATAGTGTAAATGGAAGGCAGACTACAGCAAAGTCCCAGACAAGGCAGCAACAGGCAGCAACAAATCGTGGAAATGCTGCATCTGTGCAGGTGTCTGCTAATAGTGCCGCTTCAAGAACAAGGGATTTTGGTGTAGCACAAAGTCCCGGAAGACTTTATGAAGGTGACATTATAAGAGGCGAGGTTTCCGATTTTTACAATAATGATATAACTATAACACTTGAAGACAATACCATATTAAGAGCAAAAATTTCTGGAAATCCCGCACTGTCTATTGGTCAGACGGCAGCGTTTAGGCTGGGTTCTATTTCGGGTGGCACTGTCCTGCTTGAAGCCCTTAAAAACAGCTACACAGAGACAGAGCTTACGCTTATAAATAAAGCACTTGACGAAGCTGGACTGCCAGCCACAAAACACAACCAAAGTGCAGTAAAAGCACTTATGGATAATATGCTTCCTATTAACAAAGAATCTATACAGCATCTTATGCAACAATCATACGATTATAAGACTACTGATATGAATACACTTGCTATAATGAATCGCCTTATGATGAATATTAATAGTGATACTGTTAAGCAGTTCAGCAGTTACATGAATGGCACACACCAGCTTTTAGGTCAAATAATGGAATTTTCACACAATATTCCAGCACTTCTTAACACTCTTGCAAGCAATGGACCTTCTCAAACGCTTTCAATATTTGGCGAAAAGCTGCTATCTGTAGCTTTATATGATAATACAGCGGGTACGGCTGGTTCTGGCACACCCCTTATATCACAGCTTCCATCCGACCAAATGCAAGAACTTATGGACCTTTTATCAGATACACCTCTTACAGAAGATACTATAGCACAGCTTGAAGATGGAAGCCTTACAATTCATGATGCACTGTCATTAATACGTGATGCCATAACATCTGGAACAATAAAACTGCCAGATGGTATGACAAAAGAGATGTTAATAGATAAACTTTTCCTTATCAATACAACTCTTGAACAGGCAGCAGATGAACAAACTGTAATGCAGCAGACAGAAAACAGTGTTAAAAACATTCCTGTAATTGACGCTGGTGCAATAGCAGAGACTACAAAAGACGGTGCTAACACGCCAAGAACAGAAACAGAGGCGAATACAAACAATGAAGAATCTATACAAGTACAGAATAAACAGACAGATGCACAGCAAGAGACTACAGGCAGGCTTAACTTTGCAAGCAAATTTCTTCAAACTGTAACAGAAACTGCCAGAAATTCCATTAATAACACATTAAACTTTTTGCAGCAAGCCACAAACCAGAATCCAGTCAAAGAACAGCCTCAAATACACACAGTTATAGACACACTTGCAGAATTATACAGCAAAGAAAGTAAAGAAAACGACTATCTGGACACATTCCTTACAACAAATGAACGAAACGAACTTCTATCAAAATTTGACTCCCTACCTGTTAGCAAGTCATTTATTAATAAAATTATATCAGGGGAAGCAACTGCTAAAGAAATTATAACAGTTGCTAAAAACATAATACCACTCGCAGAGCCAGCGGCAGTCCAAGAATTGTTTAACTCACATGTATTTGAAAATATACTTGGGAAATTTTTACAATCTTCATGGAGCCTTTCACCAGAAAAGTTAAAAAAAGATGGGCAAATTAGCTCATTTTATGATAAAATGAAAACACAGCTAAAGCAATTTGAAGGTCTTATCCAGACTGCACTCTCAGGTGAAGACTCTGAGAATATGGGTCGTTCGGCACATGATATGGAGAGCAATATTGAATTTATGAAGACTTTAAGTGAAACTTTTTCATATATGCAAATGCCGCTCAAACTTCAAAACCAAAATGCACACGCAGATTTATATGTATATACACAAAAAGAAAAGCTAAAAAGAAATCCTGACAATGTACATGTTCTTCTCCATCTTACATTAGAACACCTTGGTGATATAGATATATCACTTGATAAAAACAAGTTTGATATAAATACAAAATTTATGCTTGCTGATATACCATCGGTTGATTTGATAAAAACTAATGCAGATATGCTTAAAACTGCATTAAATCAACAAGGGTATACTTGTCAAGTAAGTGTTTCACAGACTGAAACAGAAACAAGCACAGTAAATGATTTTATTGACACTAAAATAAACACATCTGCAACAGCAGATATGAAACGCTTTTCATTTGATATAAGAGCATAATTTTTATTGTCAAACAACAGTTCGATTATCCAAAGTGGCAGAAAAAATATGTTTAATAAAAGAAATAAAAAAGAGGTATATTGTTATATACCTCTCTAACTTTTCTTTATTGTTTTAATTTGTTCTGTCGTTATATTCTTTCTGTATATCATCAAAAATATAGTCAAAGACAGGCGATAGTCCTACAAATTCACATCCATATAGTGTAAGTCCATCCTCACGTTTTTTCCTTCTTACAATTCTTATAACACATTTAATGCTGTTATTATTATCCTTAAAATAAAGCTTTGAATCAAAGTAAAATCCTATAGGAAACACATTTTTTGACACAAAACCTATTCCATGTTTTGAAATATCAACTATATCTATGGATGCATTAATATTGTTTACGTGTACATGGTTCTGTTTAAATATAGAAAAAACTTCAAGGTGCATATCTATAGGAATTCTCTGGCTTCTCCTAGTTTCAATAAATTCACTTTCATTTTCCATAAACTCCACTTCTCCTCGTGAATGTCACAAAAGTTCTTTAAGAAGTTTGTTTGCCAGTGCTGGATCAGCTTTTCCCTGCATTTCTTTCATTATCTGCCCTACGAGAAAGCCCATTGCTTTTTTCTTACCATTGTGATAGTCTTCAACCGGCTGTGGATTAGCTTCAATAACTTTTTTAACTACTTCTCTCAATGCACCATCATCTGATACTGTTTTAAGCCCATTTTCTTCAACATATTTTTCAGGGTCTATATCTTCATTAAATATTTTTTCAAATACTTCTTTTGCAATTTGGCTGTTTATTTGTTTTGACTCTGCAAGGTCTATAAGCTTGGCAAGGTTTTCCGGCGAGAATTTAAGTCCCGCTGGTTCAATGCCATGCTCTTTCATAAGACGCATTGTCTCAACCATAAGCCAATTTGACACTTTTTTAGGGTTATTGCATATTGCAGTTGTAGCCTCAAATAAATCTGCAAGATGTTTATCACCTGTAATAATCTGTGCATCGTATTCTGGAATCTTATACTCTTGCTTATAGCGCTCAAGTTTTTCATCGCGAAACTCTGGCTGTGCCGCTTTTATTTCCTCAAGCCACTCATCACTTATAATTACAGGCACAAGGTCAGGTTCAGGAAAATACCTATAATCTTGTGCATCCTCTTTTGAACGCATTGCATAAGAATACTCTTTATTGTCATCCCAACGCCTTGTTTCCTGTACTACTTTTCCACCGGACTCTATTATATCAATCTGGCGTTCCTTTTCTGCTTCAATAGCTCTTGCAATTGCTTTAAATGAGTTGAGATTTTTCATCTCTGTACGTGTACCAAATTCCTGTGAACCAACTTCTCTTACTGAAAGGTTCACATCTGCGCGCATTGAGCCTTCCTGCAGCTTACAGTCTGATGCACCAAGGTACTGTATAATAAGACGCAGCTTGTCAAGATAAGATATTACTTCATCTGCTGAACGCATATCAGGTTCTGACACAATTTCAATAAGCGGTACACCTGAACGGTTAAAATCTACAAGTGAATTATCACCCCACTCGTCATGTATAAGCTTTCCAGCATCCTCTTCCATATGAATTTCATGTATGCCTATAGTTTTTTTGCTGCCATCTTCTGTCTCAATCTCAATTCCCCCATTTCTACATATAGGGTAATAAAGCTGGGATATCTGATAATTCTGTGGATTGTCAGGATAAAAGTAATTTTTGCGGTCAAATTTGCAGTTTTTTGTAATTTTACAATTCGTAGCAAGTCCAACTGCTGCCGCATATTCTACTACTTTTTTATTAAGAACAGGAAGCGAACCCGGCATACCTGTACAAACAGGGCAAGTGTGGGAGTTTGGCTCTCCCCCAAATTCTGTAGAGCATGAGCAGAAGATTTTAGTTTTAGTTGCTAGCTCTACATGTACTTCAAGTCCAATAACTGTCTCATACTGTTTCATAAAAAATCCTCTCTTTCATGCTTAAGATAACGGGCTGTGTTTGTACTCTCTTGTCTGCTCAAATGCATATGCCGCACGTATTATATTTTTTTCTTTAAAACAGTCACCTAGAAGCTGCAATCCTATCGGAAGCCCTTTGCTATCAATGCCACAAGGCACAGTTATACCCGGAAGCCCTGAAAGATTAGCAGAAATTGTGTAGATATCGCCAAGATACATTTTAAGTGGGTCACTTAGGCTTTTTCCAAGTTCTGGTGCTGTTGTTGGTGCAGCAGGTCCAAGAATAACGTCATACTTTGCAAATGCTCTGTCAAAAGCCCCCTTGATAAGTGCTTTAGTCTTTAATGCCTTTATATAATATGCGTCATAATACCCTGAGCTAAGCACAAATGAGCCAAGCATAATTCTTCGCTTTACTTCTGTTCCAAATCCTTCTGAACGTGATTTTTTATACATATTGTGAAGACCATTGTATTCACTGGTGCGGTATCCGTATTTTACGCCGTCAAATCTTGCAAGGTTTGAACTTGCCTCTGCACACGCAATTATATAGTATGCTGGTATTGCATAATCAACAAGACTTAAATCAAACTCTTCAATTACTGCACCTTTCTTTTCAAGCTCTTTTGCGGCATTAAAGACAGCTTCTTTTACCTCACTGTCAAGCCCTTCACCAAAGTAATCCCTTGGGAGACCTATTTTCATACCCTTTACATCGTCTACAAGTGCAGATGTAAAATCAAGCTTATCTCGCTTTACAGATGTAGAATCTTTATGGTCATACGAAGCAATTATTTCAAGAACTGTAGCACAGTCTGTAACATCTTTTGCTATTGGCCCAATTTGGTCAAGTGATGAACCATAAGCTATAAGTCCATAACGTGAAACAGTACCATAAGTAGGCTTTATACCTGTCACACCGCAGAATGAACATGGTTGTCTGATTGAACCGCCAGTGTCAGAACCAAGTGCAAAAGAACATTCCTCTGCTGCTACAGCAGCACATGAACCGCCTGATGAACCTCCCGGCACATGATTTATGTTCCAAGGATTCTTTGTCGGTCCATAATAAGAAGTTTCAGTAGTACTTCCCATTGCAAACTCATCCATATTTGTCTTGCCAAGAATTACAGCTCCAGCCTTTTCTAAATTAATTATAGCCTCTGCTGTGTACATAGGTATAAAATTGCCAAGTATCCTAGAGCTGCACGTTGTAAGCATATCCTTTGTACACATATTGTCTTTAATCGCCACTGGCACACCTGCAACTGGGCTTTTTAGTTCTCCTGTGTCAATGAGTTTTTGCACCTTTTTTGCACTATTAATCGCACCTTCTTTGTCTACAGTAACAAAGCTGTTTATCTTTTCTTCTTTTGAATCTATAGAATCTAAAGCCGCCTGCACAGCTTCTAGTGCAGACACTTCTTTATTCTGGATTTTTTTTCCAAGCTCTATGGCTGTCAAATTCGTTAAAGACATTTTTTCCTCCATTCTAATGCTTACTATTACTGCCTAACCTACTATAGTCTTTGGAACTATCAAACAGTCATCTTTTCTTTCAGGAACATTTGCAAGGACATATTCCCTACCATCACCATTGGCAACCTTATCTTCACGAAATACATTATTCGCCGGAAAGATATGTGACATTGGCTCTACGTTTTGTGTATCAAGCTCATTAAGCTTGTCTATATAGTCAAGCATCCTGCCCATATCTTTCTTAGCCTGTTCTTTTTCCTCGCTGTCAAGTTCAAGCTTAGCCAGTATGCCTACATAATCAATAATTTCATCTGAAATAATATTTGCCATATTTACGCCTCCTGTCATCCAAAAAGACCACTAAAGAAATCTTTAATAGCATTAAAAATATTAGCGAAAAAATCTCCCACTTTTTCTGCAAGTCCTTTTGTATCAACTTTGCTAAAGTCAATACCTTTATCTTTAAGTTTATTATATATTTCTGATGCCTGCTCTTTTATTGCATTGACATCAATATCAACCTCAGAAACTTTTTTAAGCATTGATGTAAGCTTTTCTACATCGCTATCATCGATATTTATATTAAGAGCATCTGCTGCCGATTCTACTGCATCTTTTATATCGCTTTCTTCTGAAAGTTCTTCTTCAAAAATCCTTTGTTTGGCAGCAGCTACAAGTTCCACTACCTTTTCATTGTCACCAATACTTTCAGCCACTTCTGCAGTCGTTACAAGTTCATCCGTAGCCGTATCAAGTGTTTCTTCTGAAATCTCTTCGCCTGTCATAACTGAATATGCCTTTATTGCACCTACAAGTGCCGATGTACCTGATATATTAAACGGTGCAGCGACCTTGACACTGGCATCACTTAAACCAGCTGTTACAAGTGCATTACAGTACATACCTGTTGTGCAGTAATTTATATTGTTTGTTGATACAGAAATTCCACTGCCCTCTTCTGTCTTTACAATCATAACTGATGAAAGTGCTCTTGTGCCAATAACTTTTGCGTCAAGGTAATCATCAAGATAGTCATGCTCATCTTGATTTGTTACCTCTATTGTCTTATAACTAGCTAAATCTGTTTCTGTAATTCCAAATATACTTAAAACAGTTGCCTTTTCTGCTGGTTTTAAATTAGCTCCAAATGCAATATATCGGTCATATGATGTATCTTCATTTTCAATTTCAGCCAATCCATCTGCACTTGCAGGAACATATGATGCCCCTGCAATAACAAGTGTAATAAACAAAATAATTAATCTTTTTATATATTTCATATATGTGCTTCACCTGCTTTTATTCTGTCCATTGCTTTCTTTGTATTTTCAAGACTTCCAAATGCAGTCAGTCTAAAATATCCTTCGCCACTAGGACCAAAGCCTGAACCCGGAGTACCTACAATATTCAGACTCTCAAGCATATAGTCAAAGAACTCCCAAGAAGTCATATTATCAGGGGTTTTAAGCCATATATAAGGTGCATCTGTGCCTCCATATATTTCATACCCTGCCGCTGATAATCCTTCCCTTATAAGCTTTGCATTATTCATATAATATGCAATCTGCTCTGCTGTCTGTTTCTTGCCTTCTTCTGTATAAACTGCTGCACCTGCTGCCTGTATAATATAAGGTGCACCATTAAACTTAGTACCATGACGGCGTGCCCATAAACTGTGAAGCATTACATCGCCACATTTAAGCTCTTTTGGGATAACTGTAAATCCAAGACGTGTTCCTGTAAAGCCAGCATTTTTTGAAAAGCTGCGCATCTCTATTGCACAGGCTCTTGCTCCGTCACATTCATAAATGGAGTGTGGAACATCTGGCGTTGAAATATATGCCTCATAAGCAGCATCATAAATAATAACTGACCCATTCTTTAATGCATAGTTGACCCATACCTGAAGCTGCTCTTTTGTAATAGTAGTTCCTGTAGGATTATTTGGAAAACATAAGTAAATAATATCAGGAATCTTTTCCGGCAGCTCTGGACAGAAACCATTTTCTTTAGTACAAGGCATATATATTACATCTGACCATTTCTCTGTAGCAGTATCATATACACCAGTACGCCCTGACATAGCATTAGTATCTACATATACAGGATAGACAGGGTCACAGACTGCAATCTTATTGTCCTGTGCAAAAATATCACCTATATTTCCTGAATCGCTCTTTGCACCATCACTTATAAATATTTCGTCTGCCCCAATATCACATCCACGTTTTTTATAGTCATTTTCCACAATAGCTGTACGCAAAAACTCATATCCAAGGTCTGGAGCGTAACCTTTAAATGTCTCTTTCTTTGACATCTCATCTACTGCACTGTGAAGCCTTTCTATAACTGCTGGTGCAAGCGGAAGTGTAACATCTCCTATTCCAAGTCGTATAATATTGGCGGTCTTGTCTGGATTAGCCTCACTGTATGCTGCCACTTTCTTTGCTATTGTAGAAAAAAGATAACTTCCCGGTAATTTAAGATAATTGTCATTGATTTTAAACATTGTGTAACCACCTTTCATAATTATTAAATTATTAGATATAATAACATGATGTTGGGGGTCAAAAGGTATTTTGCCCCCAACTGATGCTACGGATTGCTAAATTGCCCTGCAATTCGCGCAATCCTGCCAATACCTCCAATCCCGCATATTTGCAAGCAAATCTGCTTCTTGTCGGTGTTTGGCGGGTCAAGCTAGTAGATAGCAATTTGCATGTAAATATGCACTGCTATCTACTTTTGACCATGGCATCATATAAATGACTTATTCATATTTACTTACATTGTCTGCAGTCACTTTTTCAAATGGCACATATACATATTTATTATCTTCTGTAGCACCCTCTATGCTACTTATTGAATCGCCATGTACAAGTGCTATAGCTGCCTTTATAATGCATTCTCCCTGTTTTTTTGCTGGTTGGTACACTGTAAATGCCATCCTACCATCTTTAATTGCGGCACACCCATCTGCAGTAGCATCTATGCCAAGCACAGGTGCCTTAGCAGGGTCTGTATTATTTTCAGCATATGAATCAAGAACACCAAGTGCCATCGTATCATTGTTACTTGCAACAAAATCATATGGCTGACCTGTTGTTAAGAATATATCAAATAAAGACTTTGCCTTTTCCTTGTCCCAATCTGCTGTATCTTTAAATACAATATTTACCTTTTTGTCTGACTTATTTAATTCTGATATAAGAGAAGAAGTTCTTCCATATGTTGCAGAATGGCCTAATTCTCCTTGGATTACTACTACATTTATCTCATCTTTGTCTACACTATTATCTAGTATATATTCAGCTTGGTATCGTCCTGCATCAGCTTCACTAGAGCCTACATATATATACTTGCCCGCTTTAAGCCTACTATCATCAGGACAACTGTTATAAAATACTATTGGTATACCCTCTGCAAGCTCTTCAAGCTCCAGTGCTGTATCTGTATTGACTGGATTGCATAAAATAACATCGTAACCCTCTTTAGCAGCTTTTTTAATCTGTGAAACCTGTGTTTCAAGCACACCATCTGCATCTTCTATAACAATCTGTGCACCAAGATTTTCAGCCTCTGTCTTAGCTGCATTTACAAGTGACGTTTTAAAAGTGTTGTATTGTGATACTGTCAAGTATATCTTTATGCCACTGCCATCTATGGCACTTTCTCCACCTTTACCACATCCTGTAACTATATTAAAGCACAATACACACAACATT
Source organism: uncultured Lachnoclostridium sp. (assembly GCA_947565985.1). Taxonomy (GTDB): domain Bacteria; phylum Bacillota; class Clostridia; order Lachnospirales; family Lachnospiraceae; genus Butyribacter. Next base: position 7,377 of record CANOID010000008.1, on the reverse strand, counting down.
AATAAGCGTAAACCTTTTTTCATACAAATCACCCCTTTGTATCTCTTATATCTTAAATGTGCCTACTTGTTCTGACAGCCTTTCTGCCGTTTGGGCAAGAATTCTTGAATCATCTGCAACTTTTCTGCTGTTGTCTGAAATTGAATCAGACTGTAGTACCATATTTTCAGATGTCGCAAGTATTTCATCAGAACTTGCTGCCTGCTCCTGTGAAATAGCAGCTACAGATGTTGCTACTTCGTCAACCTCTCCTACTTTATTAATCATATGAGTTATCATTTCATTAGACTCTTCAATATTTTCATATATAATATCAAATGTCTCTAATGCTGTGTATATAAGTTTGCTGCTTTCATCAATATTTTTAGAACTAATTCCCGCCTGTTTCACTGCATCGTGAACAAGCTTCCTTATTTCTTCAATAAGTTTTGTGATATTGCTGACAGAGTCTGCACTATTCTGTGCAAGTCTGCCAATCTGTGCAGCTACAACGGCAAAACCTCTCCCCATCTCGCCAGCTCTTGCCGCTTCAATAGATGCGTTAAGTGACAAAAGATTTGTCTCATCCGCAATTTCACCAATAAGTCCGATTATTTTTGTAATCTCTTCTGAAGCCTCACCTACCTTATCTACAGCTTCACGCAATTCAATATTTGATTTGCTTATATCCTCCATCGCAGCACCGACTTTTTGCATATCTGTGCGTCCTCTGTTAGATACTTCAACAGTGTCTTTCATTTTTTCATCTACACGACTGCTATCTTCATGTGTATCTGTAACAACTTCTGCAAGTCTGCTTGCATTTTCCGCAATTTCATTTACCGACATAGACAGTTGGTCAACTGTAGTATTAAGCTCTGACATCGAGTTTGCTTGTGTCTGTGCTGATTCATATAGTTCTGAAGATATAGTGTCACTATTCCATGCCTGTTTGTTTAACTGCTCAGAAATGCTATGTATATCTTTTAACATATCCCTCATAGACGCTGTAAACTGTTTTACACTTCTACCCATAAGTGCAACTTCATCGTGTCCTTTTACATTGACATCCACAGTAAAATCACCAGAAGACATAGAGGTAATTGTATCTGTAAGTCTGCTTACAGGTCGTATCATTAGATAAACAACACGGTCGATAAGAATACATAAGACTAAGATTAAAATTATGCCTATAATTGTAAGTTTATTTCTAAGTCCGTTGACATCTGAAAGTATAAGCGATTCTGGAACATATGAAACAAGCATCCAGTCAGTTCCATCAATTTCCTTAAATACTGTTATATTTCCTTCAATAGTAGAACGTAAAAGGTTTCCCTGTTCAATTTCGGCAGCCACTCCACTAAAGTATTTATCATCGCTTTTACTGGCAATATTAGTTGAAACCAGCGATGAATCTCTGTGTGCAATTATATTTCCTGTATTCTTATCTAAAAGAAAAGCTTGTGCGCCTTCCATATCAATAGATGAATTGACAATTATAGTGATTTTATCTATAGACAAATCTGCTGCAATAACCTTTAAATTGTCTGAACCATCTGTTAAAATTCCAGATGCACTAACTATATTTTCCCCATTCTCATTCTGATAAGCACTTGTATATCCCATATTCTTTCTAGTAAGTCCTTGCTTATACCACACAGAATCTATAATACTTCCATTATTAAATGTTGTGTCTGACGATGAAGCTTTCATCACACTACCATCCTGTGAAGCAATATAAATTCCATTTGGAAAGTTGGAATTGACCCCATAATAACTATCAAGTATTATCTGTAGCAGTGCATCATTAGGTTTAATTGTTTCGATTGTTTGTTTTGCTGTCTTAAAAGAAGCGAGATTCTCATCTAGCCATGCCTCTATCTGTGTTGCCTGCTTGCTTACTGAAATTTCTAGTGTTTCATATGATGAGTTTTCTAAAAGCGTTCTTGATATATAATATGAAAACATCACCAATAATGCAGTTATTGCCACTACAACTGGAATAATAATTGCAAGAAGTTTGAATTTCATAGAGATTAATTTTTTTTTCTTTTTTTCATTCATAAAACCCCTCCCTTATAAAGTAAAGAGGCGTATCTGACAATTATCTGCCAGACACGCCCATGCCCCTGCCAAGGATTTATGCCTCTGCTTTATCTAGCTTGCCTTATAATCCCTGCACAATCGGCGTGACAGGATTTGAACCTGCGGCTTCTGCGTCCCGAACGCAGCACTCTGCCAAGCTGAGCCACACGCCGTATAAAATCACCAATAAAATAGAATATTAAACCTATTAACACTAGTTATAATATACTTAAAAATGGGATTTGTCAATACTTTTTATGACACATTTATGTTAAAACCGTTTATTACTGTTACTATTTACTATATATTCTGTTATATCTTCAAGTGTCTTGTCTATATCTTTGCTAGTATGTGCAGCTGATATAAAAATAGCTTCAAACTGGCTTGGTCCAAAGTAATTTCCCTTGCTTAACATATGTGTAAAATATTTTGCAAATTCCTCAGTATCTGAAGTTTTAGCTGTTCTGTAATCACATACTTTATTTTGTGTAAAATAAATACATGAAAGTGAGCCAATACCTGATACATTTACTTGTTTTTTATATTCTTTGAATACTTTTTGTACCCCATCTCTAAATCTTTTACCAAGTTTATCAACATATGTATATATCTCTGGCGAATCTTTAAGAATTTTTAACTGTGTTATTCCTGCACACATTGCTATTGGGTTGCCACTAAGTGTCCCTGCCTGATATACATTTCCAAGTGGTGCAACTACACTCATAACATCTTTTCTACCGCCATATGCACCTACAGGCATACCTGCACCTATAATTTTCCCATATGTGACAATATCTGGTTTTACTCCATAATATCCGCTTGCTCCATCTGCTTTAAGCCTAAAGCCTGTTATAACCTCATCAAATAAGAGAAGAGTACCGTTATCATCACACAGTTTCCTAAGTCCTGTAAGAAAACCCTTTTCCGGAAGCACAAGCCCCATATTAGCAGCGACTGGCTCTACTATTACACACGCAATTTTATTATAATTTTCTGCAAAAAGAGCCTTCACACTTTCAAGGTTATTGTACTCTGCTGTAAGTGTATCTTTTGCACAACCTTTTGGAACTCCGATACTGTCTGGAACTCCCGCTGTCATAACACCTGAGCCAGCCTTAACTAACAGTGTATCAGCATGACCATGATAACACCCTTCAAATTTAATAATCTTATCTCTTCCTGTAAATCCCCTTGCTGCCCTTACTGCACTCATAACAGCTTCTGTGCCAGAATTAACCATACGTACCATCTCTAACACAGGAACCATTTCTATTATAAGCTCTGCCATTTCTACTTCAAGAGCTGATGATGTACCATAGCTTATACCTTTTTGTATTTGTTTTACCACTGCTTCTAAAATTCGCTCATCACTATGTCCAAGTATCATAGGTCCCCATGAGCCAATATAGTCTGTATATCTGTTGCCATCTACATCATAAAGATACTGTCCTTTAGCATTTTCTATAAATACAGGTTTTCCACCTACAGCTTTAAATGCCCTTACTGGACTGTTGACACCACCTGGCATAATCTGCACTGCCCTTTCAAATAATGCCTCTGAGCTAGTTAATTTTAGTCCTGCCATGCCTAAGTTAAGCCTCCTATTATTTTTATTTACTTTGCTGATTCTTCTAATATCGTTGTTACTATTGAATCTATTGTTGCTTCTTTTGAAACTATAACATCCATGCCGCACAATAAAGCCTTATCTGCTGTTTTATCACCTATGCACACTGCCTTTATGTTTTTATAATCTATATCTTTAAAAATACTTGTAAAGCCTTTTACTGTAGATGCACTTGTAAATGTGACATAATCAAATTCCCTATTACTAAATGCATCTGCTATTTTTTCTGTTACTTGATACGGTTTAGTGTATACAGTATGGTATATAGGTATATCACTGTAACAAATTCCTGTCTCGTCAAGCTTATCTATAAGATTTATAGAGCCTTTCTTTGCTCTGAAAATATATATATGATTTATATTCTCTGCTTCATTTGCAAGAAAATTACCAAGGTCTTCTGACGAATATTTGAGCGGCATATAGTCTGCAAATATGCCATATTTTTGTAATGCAGTACTTGTGCCAGAACCTATAACTGCAAATTCAGTATTTCCACATATAAATAATTTTCTTATATCAATCTTTTTATCACTAAGTAATTCAAAAAAATAATGAACACCCTGTGGGCTTGTAAATACAATACATTTCTTTCTTTGATTGTCTTGATTGCATTTACTGTTGTATATTTCTTCAACTGTTTTATAAAATCTTTCTAATTCAGCAGGCTTATTTATTTTTATAGTCTCTATAGTTGGCATTTGTACAATATGTGCCCCTAATAATCTAAGTTTTGAAGCCAATTCTGGTGTTTGGCTCTCTGGTCGTGTGATAAGAATTTGTTTATTATATAATGGTAATTTTTCATACCATGAAAGAATGCTTCCAAGACTACACACTTTACCAACTATTATTACAACAGGACTTTTTATCAGTGCTTTGCAAACGGTCTCTTTTAGCGTTGCCACTGTTGCCTCTATCTTTCTTTGTTGGCTAGTAGTCCCTTTTTCTAATACCACAGCAGGCGTATCTTTATCCATTCCCGCATCTAAAAGTCCTTGGCATATATCATCCAATGAAGCTACTGCCATAAGAAATACAAGCGTTGCATTTAATTCAGTAAGTAATTTAAAATTAATATTGAGTTTTCCATTTTTCTTTTTATGCCCTGTAATTACATGAAATGAGGATGTATAGTCCCTGTGTGTCACAGGTATACCACTGTATGCAGCAACTGCAATCGATGATGTAATCCCCGGAACCACTTCAAAAGGAATATTTTCATTTGCCAGTGCCTCCAGTTCTTCACCTCCCCTTCCAAATACAAAAGGGTCTCCACCTTTAAGCCTTACAACTTTTTTGCCTTCTTTAGCCTTGCTGATAAGTAGTTTGTTAATCTCATCCTGAGTCAATGTATGTCTGCCAGATATCTTTCCAGCATCTATAAGCTCTGCAAAGCGTGGCATAATAGAAAGTATTTCAAGGCTTACAAGTGCATCAAATACAACAACATCTGCCTGTTTTAATATTTCTATCCCTTTAACTGTAATCAATCCTGCATCGCCTGTACCTGCTCCTATAAGCCATACTTTTCCATTGTGTTGCATAATCCTCCTAAAGTTAAAGCCTGCACCTTAACTCTAGTGCAAGCTCCTCACCAATTTTTATGGCATCCTTTTTTTTGCCAGTTTTAACACCAGTTGTATAATTGCCAATTTCTTCATTAAAATAAAATCCCTTAACTTTTATTTCATCCGAAACCACTGTGGCATATGCTGCAACTGGCGAACTACAACTGCCTCCAAGGTTTCTTACAAAACTTCTTTCTGCAACTGCAGCATAAAAAGAATTGTCACAATTTATACACTCCACAAATGAATAGTCTTCTCCCTTTCTTCCTTGTACTGCCAATATACCCTGCCCTGCCGCAGGAATAACTTCGTCAGTAGAAAAAATTCTAAACACACATTTTTGCATTCCAAGCCTTAAAAGCCCTGCCATTGCAAGTATTGTAGCATCATAGCTGCCATTTTCAAGCTTTTTTAATCTCGTCTGAACATTGCCCCTGATACCTTTAAAAATTGCGCTTGGATATAGCCTTTTGAGCTGTATTATTCTTCTTTTGCTTGAAGTCCCGATACACCCTGTACTAAAACTTTCCATCTCACTTTTTAATATCATTGCATCACGTGGGTCTTTTCTTTTTGAGAACCCAATAAGCGGCAAATTTTTGTCTATTTCCATTGGCAAGTCTTTAAGACTGTGTATTACAATATCTACATGCCCATCAAGTAGCGCATGGTCAAGCTCCTTTACAAAAAGCCCCTTACCGCCTATATCATAAAGGTTTCTGTCTAGTATTTTATCTCCTGTAGTCTTCATTGTAACAAGTTTAAACTCAATATCTGGATTATGGTGTTTCATCTTGTCTACTAGTATCATTGTCTGTGCAACAGCAAGAGTGCTGTCACGACTTCCCACCCTTATTATTCTGCTCATATATATTTAATCCGCTTTCTAAATTTAACATTTATAAAAGATATCAGCTGTAAAACCACATACTTTTAGGTGTGTGGATACACAGCGTTCGTTACCATTACCCTTGATTTTGAATATATTTTTTAATAATCTCTTGTGAAACTTGACCTATACTACAAGCAAAATATCCATCAAACCAAAGTATTTTGTGTTTCCAATATTGTTTAGAAAGATATTCTTTCTATATTTTGTTACAAATATTATATGTACTTTTAAGCTATATTTTGAATGTCCGCCACGGTTGTAACTATCCATGATGACCTCGCCACCAATCTTTTCAGGTTTACCATTTTTGGTGTTTTAAATCCTTTGGGCATGGAAGAAAAATCAATTTTGTTACCATTAATATCCATAAGAACAGCGTAACCACTAGACATTCTTCCGTTAATAAAATATTCTTTACCAAAATATTTCACTTTGTCAAATTTTCTAAAACCACATATCTTATCTGTGATTATTGGCTGCTCACTTCGCACTCCTTTAGTTTGTTCAAAATCTCCACATGAAACACATTTTTTCTTGTAAAGATTACTCACTATTTTGAATACTTTTCCACCTGTTGCAATAACACAAGCATCATAGTAGTGTTCTTTTTCTATACCAAGCTGCAATCTGTTTGCTTTTGTCACATATCCAAATGTTTCTATAGCTTCAGGATATATCTTTAATAATTGTTTACGAATAAGATTCATCTGTGTTGCATATTTAAGATTGCCTTTTGTCTTACCTTCTAACTTAGGATTAATCTTACCATTATGCAAGTTCTCATGACAAGTATGACACAGGGTAATAAGATTACTTTCTTCGTCTGAACCACCCTGACTACGAAATATTATATGATGTATTTCTAGTTTGCTATCTTTATGCTTACCTTTACAATTCTGGCACTTATAATTATCCCTGTTTAACACCATAGCTCTCGTATTTTCAAAGCCATAATCTGGACCTTTTTGGTATCCCCAATGCTTAACTTTTTCAAGTGCTAATAAAGGATTTCTCATAAGATGTGTATCAAACTGTCCTGCTTCAACGATTATCTTCTTTATAGGCAAATTTGATTTAATATATTCTATTTCCTTAATATGGCTATTCAGTTTGCTTTGCATTGTAGGACTAAACCTATCTTTTTTAGTAGAATTTTTCCTGTTGAAAAATCTTGCTTTTCTATATCTGGTTTTTCGGTTACGTCTACCTCTTCGATATTTAGCTCT
>CANOID010000007.1 GCA_947565985.1 uncultured Lachnoclostridium sp. | reverse complement strand
ATACAAAAGCAGATTAAGGATGGCAGTATACTTGTAAATAATAGTGCAGTAAAAACAGGGTACAAAGTGTGCAGGTCTGATATAGTAACGGCACAAATCATGCAGATGAAAGAGCCTATAGCGGAGCCTGAAAATATACCATTAGATATAATTTATGAAGATAATGATATAATTGTAATAAATAAACCTAAACGAATGGTAGTTCACCCTGCACCGGGGCATTTTTCAGGCACAGTTGCAAATGCACTACTGTATCACTGCAAAGATTCACTTTCTGGCATAAATGGTGTGCTGCGTCCTGGCATAGTACATCGAATTGACCAAGACACTACAGGCGTTATAGTTGCCTGTAAAAATGATGCTTCACATAGATTTTTAGCAGAACAGCTAAAGAAACATTCTATAACAAGAACATACCATGCAATAGTAAACAATCATATAAAAGAAGAAGAGGGAACAGTAGAAGGCATTATAGGCAGACATCCTACAGACAGAAAAAAAATGGCAGTAAATGTAAAAAATGGTAAGAATGCTATAACCCATTATAAGGTACTTAATAACCTCAATAATAAATATACATATGTGGAATGTCATCTAGAAACAGGACGTACCCATCAGATACGTGTTCATATGGCAAGTATTGGTCATCCTGTACTTGGTGATACCCTATATGGTCCAACAAAATGTTCTTTTAAATTAGAAGGACAAGTGCTTCATGCAAAAAAACTAGGATTTATACATCCATCTTCAAAACAATATGTAGAATTTGAAGCACCACTTCCAGAATACTTTGAAAAATTACTTTGTATATTACAGCCTTCATGGCAGAATGGAGAAAACAATGGGCAATACAGATAACATTAATAATAAAAAATTAGCAGATTTATTATTTCCAAATGTAACTAATACACCAGAATATTATGAAAAGAAATACCCATACAGAAAGCTTTCATCAAAAGCACAGGTTACACGTATGGCTCCAAGCCCTACAGGATTTATACACCTTGGAAACCTTTATAGTGCACTTGCAGATGAAAGAATTGCTCATAGAAAAGATGGAGTATTTTATTTAAGAATAGAAGATACAGATGAAAAACGCAAAGTAGATGGAGCCGTTGAAACTATTATAAATGTACTGCGTTATTTTAATATAGAGTTTGATGAAGGAGCAGGTTTTGACAGTCATGCTAATGGCAATGAATATGGTCCATACTTCCAGAGACAAAGAGTAGATATATACCACACCTATGTAAAAAATCTTATTGAAAGAGGTCTTGCTTATCCATGTTTTTGTACAGAAGAAGAACTTGAACAGGTACGGCAAAAACAGGACACAGAAAAAATTCTTACTGGTTATTATGGCGAATATGCGACGTGTCGAAATTTGACATACAATGAGATTGTCGAAAATATTAAAGTAGGTAAAGAATATGTTATAAGACTGCGTTCGCAGGGAAGTTCAGACAGAGAAATTATATTTAAAGATTGTATTAAAGGGGAAATTAAGCTTCCTGAAAATATACATGATATTGTCCTGCTTAAAAAAGATGGTGTACCAACATATCACTTTGCACACGCAATCGACGACCACCTTATGAGAACAACTATGGTTATAAGAGGCGGGGAGTGGCTTGCATCAGTGCCAATACACTATGAACTTTTCAACATTCTTGGATTTAAAATGCCAGATTATGGACATACAGCACATCTGATGAAGCTTGATGAAGAAACCGGCGGGAAACGCAAGCTTTCTAAGAGGAAAGACCCTGAACTTTCGCTCGACTATTACAGAAAAGACGGTTATCATCCATACTGTATGAAAGTTTATCTACTCACACTGCTTAACTCCAATTTTGAAGAGTGGCATGAAAAATTTCCAGATAAAAATATTAATGAATTTCCATTTTCAGTTGACAAGATGAGCCAGTCAGGTGCATTATTTGACACAGATAAGCTTCACAATATATGTAAAAATGAACTTTCATGCCTTTCAGAGTATGAAATATATGATTTTCTTTATGAATGGGCAGCAGAACATGAGCCTGAAAAATGCAGCATATGGTTTGCTAATAAAGAAAAAATGCTTGAAATTCTAAGACTTTACATGGGAATCGGCATGAAACGCAGAAGGAAAGATTTTATATATGCAAGACAGATATTTGAACTGATTGCTTATTTTTTTGATATGCAGGATGGGCAGCACGAAAAGGACAGTTTTAATAATGAGAATATAGATAAGCAAACTGCCGATAGCATTCTTAAAGAATATCTTACAACATATAATCACGATGATGACAACAGTGAATGGTTTAATAAATTAAAGGCTATTGCGGACAAATATGGCTTTGCATCTGATATGAAAGCATATAAAAAAGAGCCAGAAAAGTACAGAGGTAATGTATCTGATATTGCTGAAGTCGTGCGAATTGCAGTTACAGGACGGGCTAATACTCCTGACTTGTGGCAGATAGTACACATAATGGGACAGGAACAGATGAAAGAACGTATAATAACGACAATGAAAGGATAAGAAAAAATGCTAAGATTTTTAGTACAGTTTTTAAAATACCCAAAAAGTATTGGAGCAGTTGCTCCAAGTGGAAAGTTCCTTGCAAAAAAGATGATGCAGCCTGTAAATTTTCAAAATGCAGCCTGTATAGTAGAGTATGGTCCCGGAACAGGCGTTTTTACAAAAGAGCTTGTTAAACGTAAAAACAAGAAAACTAAACTTATTTTAATCGAACAGAATCAATTATTCTGTAAGATATTAAAAAGGAAATTTAAAAATCAACCGGGAGTCTATATTATAGAAGGAAGTGCGGAAAATGTTAATAAATACATTGACAAATTTGGATTTAAAACTGTAGATTATATTATTTCTGGTCTACCATTTGCATCATTGCCACCCGAATTGTCAAAAAATATACTTAAAGAAACAAAAAAAGCAATTGGAAAAAGAGGACGTTTTATTACATTTCAGTACAGTATGGTAAAAAGAAAATTTTTTGAACAGTATTTTAAAATATGTGGATGTTTGCTTGAGATGTGCAATATTCCACCGGCATATGTACTTGTAATGAAAAACAGTAACTCAAAAATTCCCATCTAATGATTGATGGGAATTTTTGAGCTATATGGCAGTTTTATTTATAATCTTCTACATCAAACTCCTGTTTTTTATAATAATATTTTCTATCTTCTTCTGTGATTTGGCGGATAACTTTGCATGGATTGCCAACCGCAATACTCCAATCTGGAACGTCTTTTGTAACAACGCTTCCTCCGCCAATCACAACATTATTTCCAATTGTAACACCAGGCATAATAACCGTATTACCACCAATCCACACATTATCCCCGATTGTAACAGGAATACCATATTCGTATCCACTGTTTCTGCTATCAGGATGAATCGGATGTCCTGCTGTATAAATAGATACATTAGGTGCTATCTGTGCATTTTTTCCAATTGTCACTTTTCCCACATCAAGAACAGTAAAATTATAATTAGCAAAAAAATTCTCGCCTACCTCTATGTTCCATCCATAATCACAATGAAATGGTGCTTCAATAAAAATATTCTTACCTGTTTTTCCCAGCAGGTTCTTTAATATTTCAGGAACTTTATTTCGCTCATCGGGTGCCAGAAGATTGAATTCATATATTTTTTTCTTACATTCTGTTCTTTCTTCTTCCAGTCCATCTAACCATGCTTTGTATGGTAAACCTGCAAGCATTCTTTCTTTTTGATTCATTGCAAAAATCCTCCAAAATTTATTAAAAATATTATACGTAATAATATGTAATAGGTCAAGATATTTGCACAAATATATTTCGTATACAAGGGTAGGTTTATTTTTAGAAATCTAACTAAAGAATATGATATTATTCCTTGCATTCAATTAAAGTTTGTGGTAGAATACAGAATGTTGTGAGTAGAGATGTTCCTCTGTTACAGTTGCATAGCACATAAGTATTAAGAACGTCAAAATAAATAAGGAGGTTTTACAGATGAATGATATTATTAAAGAAATTGAAGATGCACAATTAAAAAAGGAAGTTACAGACTTTAGTGTTGGCGATACAATAAAGGTATATGCTAAGGTTATTGAGGGTACAAGAGAGCGTATTCAGGTATTTGAGGGTACTGTACTTAAAAGACAGAATGGTGGCGTAAGAGAAACATTTACAGTAAGAAAGTTTTCTAATGGTGTAGGTGTTGAAAAGACATGGCCATTACATTCTCCAATTATTGATAAAATTGAAGTAGTGCGTAAAGGTAAAGTAAGACGTGCAAAATTATTCTATCTTCGCAATAGAGTTGGTAAGGCTGCAAAGGTTAAAGAAATTATACGTTAATTGTTAAAGGATTTTTTTGCCAATTAAAAATATAGACAAAAAAATCCTTTTTTCTTTTTTTCAATTATTCTATAAATCTATTCCATTTTCCTGTAAAAGTTTTCTTGCACTTTCTATTGAGTCAATTCCAGTCTTATTTTTTATAGGTGCAAATTCTTTATTTCGTTCAACCTCAAATGGAAGACAGGTATCAAGCAAATGTATCATATCTAATATAAGAGTTTCAAACTTATAGCCATTTGGTTCAGTTGGATTTATAAATTGACCTGTTTCATCCATATAAGGTATTTTCTTTTCTACTATATGAAGTGGCAACTCATTTTCGCATATTTCTTCAAGTTCTTTTTCATGGAAAAGATAATTTAAAATTACGCCAAAGTTATATGCAGGCATTCCGTTTTCATCCTTTGTATTGCGAAGCTGTTCTGTCTGGTCATAATATTCCACAATAGAAGGATGCCCGTCTTCAAGGCACATCACACCAACTTTTTCGTCAGGGTCGGCTTTACACACTACTTTAGCACCAACAGCACAATTTTTGCTAATTACTGCTCCTAAAAAGCATGGGTCTGCAATATGCTGAAGAACGTTGTCCACAGCAAATACATTTAACCATTCAATACCCATCTTATGAATAAAGTCTGTTATACCTGCGTTTTGCATTGAGGAATACCATCCACCGTTGCCATTTGGCGATGTTGCAATTTTATCTTTATCTTCCATATAAACTTTTCCTTCATATGTTGCAGCAGGTGCCATATCTTGTTTGAAAAAATGTATATAATCTGGATTATACGTAAAATAGTCTTTCTCTTTAAAAAAAGTCGTAGTGACTTCATGGTTTTTATCACTTGTCATTATAAAAAGGTGAATCCACATTCCAGACATATCTACAATATCAAGAAGGTTTCTTATAATGCGTTGAAAGATATATACTGGCTTTGTAATGCCTATATCATACATTCCTTTTGGGTTGTCAGAGCCAAGGCGTGTCCCCATGCCTCCAGCGAGGAGTACAGCACCAACTTTGCCGGCACGTATTGCCTCAAGTCCTATTTTTGTAAGATTTTCTCTATCCGTTTCAATTTCCTTAAGTGTCATCGCTTTAATTGGTGATATAACTCCATGGGAGTCTTTTTTAATACCATCCGTTATTTTTGATATTACGGAAAAATCTGTACCATCAATTTGTTCAAGAAGATATTCCTGACGCTTTTTATCAAGGTCATTAAAATATTTAAGAATATGCTCCTGTCCATATCTTAAAAGTTTGTTTTGTGCTTCATTAAAATCCATATTGCTAACCATACCTTTCTGTACTTTTTATAAATAGATGTGAACATTATACATAAAAAAAAGCGTTGGTGCAATGCTATTGTCAGTATTAATATTCATACTTTTTAGCCTAATGCATAAAATAATTAAGATAGGTTTAAATATAGTTTTTATAACAGGAGGAAATATGTGCGGAATAGCAGGATTTTTTAATTACTCTTTAGATTTTACAGAAAAAAAAGCGTTGTATGAAAAAGTATTAGAAGACATGAAAAACAGCATTGTCCACCGTGGACCTGATAACGAGGGTGTACGGCTTTTTAAACACTGTGGGATTGCTCATACAAGACTTGCTATTATTGATATTTTAGGCGGAATACAACCGATGTGCAGAAAACTTGATGGATTTTCATATTATATAGTCTATAATGGTGAAATTTACAATACAGAACGACTCAGAAAAAAACTTAAGAGTGCAGGGTGGAGTTTTGTGTCTGGTTCAGATACAGAGGTTATCCTGCTTTCTTTTTTGCAGTATGGACCTGAATTTGTAAATAAATTGGATGGGATTTTTGCATTTGCAATATATGATGAAAGACATGAAACTATATATTTATACAGGGATAGCTTTGGTATTAAGCCTTTATTTTACACTGTAAAGGATGGCACTTTGATATTTGCTTCAGAGCCTAAGGGTCTGTTTAAATATCCAGAGGTAGAGGCAGTTCTTGACAGCGATGGTATTAATGAAGTCTTTGGAATGGGACCTGCGAGAATACCAGGCTCAGGAGTCTTTAAAGATATATATGAAGTAAAACCCGGATGTTATTTAAGTTGTAGCAAATATGGCATAAAAAATAACTGTTATTGGCATCTTAAAAGTAAGCCACATGAAGATAGTTATGAAAAAACTGTTGAAAAAACAGGATATCTGGTGGAGGATGCAATAAAAAGACAGATGGTTTCAGATGTACCAATATGTACATTTTTATCAGGCGGCGTTGATTCAAGTCTTGTTTCGGCAATATGTGCCAAAGAGCTTAAAAAAAATGGAGAACAGCTTGTAACATATTCGTTTGATTTTACAGGAAATGACAAGTATTTTAAAGCAAACATCTTCCAACCTTCTCAGGACCGACCATATGTTGATGAAATGGTAAAGTTTCTTGGCTCAAAACATTATTATCTGGAGTGTGACTATGAGACACAGGCAAATTTGTTATATGCGTCTATTGATGCACATGACTTGCCATGTATGGCAGATGTAGATTCATCACTTGTGCATTTTTGTAGAGAAGTAAGTAAAAACCATAAGGTTGTGTTGACAGGAGAATGTGCTGATGAGGTTTTTGGTGGATATCCATGGTTTCATAAAGAAAAATTTTTGAAAAGCCAGACATTCCCATGGACTCCTAATTTATCGCCACGCAAAGAACTTATGCGTGACGAGGTTCTATATGCATTAAACATGGATGAGTTTGTGAACCAAGCATATAAAGAAGCTGTAAGTGAGGTTGCACTACTTCCTAGTGAGAATGAAACAGAGAGTAGCAGACGGCAGATTGGCTATCTTAATATAAGGTTTTTTATGCAGACTCTTCTTAATAGGATGGATAGAACTAGCATGAATTCAGGGCTTGAGGCAAGAGTTCCATTTGCAGATAGAAAACTTGTTGAATATGTTTTTAATGTTCCATGGAATATGAAAGCCTGTGATGGAGTGGTTAAAAATATACTGCGTCAGTCCGCCCGTGGCAAACTGCCAGATGAAATATTGTTTAGAAAAAAAAGCCCTTATCCAAAGAGCTACAACCCATACTATGAAAAGCTTTTGGCAAAACGTCTGGAAGATGAAATAAAAGAAGATAACTGTCCTCTTTTAGATATAATAGATAAGAAAAAACTTGAACTTTTTATAAAAAGTGTAAAAGATTATGGAGCACCTTGGTATGGCCAACTTATGGCAGGTCCACAGATGCTCGCATATCTTATACAGATTAACTATTGGATGAAAAAATTCAAAATAAAAATCAGATTGTGAAGTATGCCATGCTGATTTTAAAATGGTGATTGTATGACAGGCTGTATCTGTTTGCCTTCTATGGCTTTTTCTATAGTTTCAGGTATAAGCCTGACATGCGCCACAAGAGAATTGTGTTTTTTAACACAGTCATCCTGTCCAAATGGAACGAAATAAATATTTTTTGTATTAAAAAGTGTCCCAATATTGCGGAAGTTAATTCCCATTGCGTCATTTGTAGCAATAGAAATAATCAATGGGCGTTCATTTCTAAGATGTGCTTTTGCTGCCATTAAAACAGCGGAATCTGTTATACCGTTGGTTAGCTTGGCAAGCGTGTTACCTGTACACGGAGCTATAACAAGCACATCAAACAGTTTTTTTGGTCCTATAGGTTCTGCTTCGGGTATCGTATATATCCCTTTATTGCCAGTAATATTTTCTATATCAAAAATAAAATCAGATGCTTTACCAAAACGACTGTCTAATGAGCAGACATTTTTAGAAAAAACTGGGTATATATTGTAATTGTCTTTCATATCAGCAATTACTTCCTTAATTTTTGCATGTGTGCAAAATGAACCTGTTATTCCGAAACCAATATTTAATTTATGCTTTACTTCATTCATATGGTCTCCAATCTTGCGCAGAATACGCATTTAAAAATTAATAGTTCAAACATCTAGAGCTTAGATATATTTTATAATTTCATCAAATATAATTTTTGCTGAAGTTTCTGGCGAATATATAGCAGGAAGTCCTAGACAGTGTTTTGCGGTTATTCCTCTGCTTTTACAGTACTCAAAGTCTGTTCCGCCAGGTTTTGAAGCAATATCTATAATTATACAGTTACTTTTTACTGTGTTTATGCGTTCTGGTGTTATAACTAGGGCAGGAGCAGTATTAAATATAAAATCATATCTGCCAAAATCATAGGATGCTTTATTATATCCATTAGCAAATGCTTTAGCAATGTCCTTAGATTCTAAAGTTAAGACATCTACATATGCTTTTAGGTTATTTAATTTATCTGCAAGTACAGAACCACATCTGCCATAGCCTATTATAAGGCATCTGCTGCCTTGGATATTTATGCTACCTGCTTTTATTGCTTCGCATATAGTTCCCTCAGCAGTTGCGATAGCATTTTTAATAGCTACTTCTGGTATTTTCATATAATCTAGAAATCTTGCATTTTCAGAATTACAAATATCAGTGAGGTAACTAGGCAACATACCACCTATAATATATGTTTTTGAATGTATAAATGGGATAATCCCATTTAATATTTCTTCATGTGCAGCAACTGGAAGCAAAAGTATTTCATCCTGTGTTACAGATTTTTCATCAACATCTGGTTCACCATGTACATCTATCACCGTAAAACCATGTTTTTTAAGCATATTGCTAAGATATCTCTGTCTTTTGTCATTGCCATATGAATATATAACCTGTAACTGATGCATATTTCTGCCTCCTAATAGATTAAAATTATATAATATTTCCCTATAGATTAGACTATGCTAAAAAAATAAAAATGTGATTTATTTTTTGTCTTACTTTTTTATGAAAACACTTGCATTTAATACAAAGTAGTGATACAATATAACATGAAGATGGTAATTATTAGTAAGAGTGGACGCAAAGTCCACTCTTTCGTTTTGTGATTACCACAATTTAAGAAAAGAGGTTATACATGTGGCTAAACATGAGGAATATGAAAAGCGGACAGAAGAGCTCCTTAAACCGCTGATGGAAGAAAATAAATTTGAGCTTGTAGATGTTGAATATGTAAGAGAAGCTGGCAACTGGTATTTGCGTGCTTATATAGACAAACTAGGTGGAATTACACTTGATGACTGTGAAATGGTAAATCGTACTCTAAGTGATATTATGGACAAAGAGGATTTTATACCTGATTCATATATTCTTGAAGTAAGTTCGCCAGGTCTTGGAAGACAGCTTAAAAAAGAAAAAGATTTCAGGCGCAGTATAGGGAAAGATGTTGATGTAAAATTTTATAAGGCAAGAAAGATGCCATCTGGTAAACAAGTTAAAGAGCTTACAGGGATGTTAAAAGCTTTTACAGATGACACTATTACAATAGACGATTATGAAATACCCCGCGCAGAAATTTCTACAGTCAGGCTGGCTATAGATTTTTAGATATAAGGTATAAGGAGGAAAGGCAAAAATGGCAGCAAGAAAGGCAAAATCTACAAGAAATGAATGTTCAGAACTTATTGAAGCATTAAATGCGATTGAAGAGGAAAAGCAAATTAGTAAAGATGTTATTTTAGAAGCCGTTGAAAATTCACTTCTGGCCGCCTGTAAAAACCAGTATGGCAAATCAGAAAATATAAAAGTAAGTATTAACCGTGAAACTGGTGAGGTAAAAGTATACGCAGAAAAAACTGTTGTGGATGATGATGAAGTTGAAGATGAAGCAGAACAGATAGGGATTACAGAGGCGATACTGCGTTATGATGTACACGATATAGGTGGCATAGTACCTATAGAAGTGACACCTAAGAATTTTGGTCGTATTGCAGCACAAAAAGCAAAACAAGTAGTTGTGCAAAAAATACGTGAAGAGGAAAGAAAGGTACTCTATATACAGTACTTGGAGAAGGAACGAGAAGTAATTACAGGAATTGTACAGCGTTATAGTGGTAAAAATGTATGTATAAATCTTGGCAAGGTTGATGCGGTACTTATGGAAAGCGAACAAGTTAAGGGAGAGTATTTCAAACCTACAGAACATATTAAATTATATGTAGTGGAAGTCAAAGACACGCCAAAAGGACCAAGAATTACAGTATCACGCACACACCCAGAATTTGTTAAAAGGCTGTTTGAAGGAGAAGTAACAGAGATACAAGATGGTACAGTTGAAATAAAAAGCATTGCAAGAGAAGCAGGCTCACGTACAAAGATGGCAGTGTCAGCGGATAATCCAGATGTTGACCCTGTAGGTGCATGTGTTGGCATAAATGGCAGCCGTGTAAATGCAATCGTTGAAGAGCTTAAAGGAGAAAAAATTGATATAATAACATGGAGTGATTTGCCAAATATTCTTATTGAAAATGCACTAAGCCCTGCCAAAGTCGTTTCTGTCGAAACCAATGAAGAGGAAAAGACAGCACGTGTAATTGTGCCAGAAAACCAGCTTTCACTTGCTATAGGAAAAGAAGGGCAGAATGCAAGACTTGCTGCAAAATTAACAGGATATAAGATAGATATTAAATGTGAATCTTAATCTTGTATTATTATCCCTAGACTGATTTTTCATTTAATATATAACTAAAGAAGGAGGTGTCTATATGGGAACTAAAAACACTATGCGCATAAAGAAAGTTCCTATGCGCCAATGTACTGGATGTGGCGAACGCAAGGAAAAGAAAGAACTTATAAGAATTATAAGAACCCCAGAAGATTTAATAGAGATTGATTTTACAGGAAAGAAAAATGGCAGGGGAGCATATATATGTAATTCAGTGGAGTGTCTGAAAATTGCAGAAAAGCGTAAATCGCTAGAACGTTCTCTTAAAGTCACTATTCCTGCTGAGGTGTATAAAGAGCTTGGAAAGGAGATGATGGGCAGTGAAAAATGACAGCGCCCTTTGTATGCTTGGACTGGCAGCGAAAGCAGGAAAAGTAGCAAGTGGCGAATTTATGACAGAAAGCGTTGTGAAATCAGGTGGAGCTGCTCTTGTTATTGTGGCAGAGGATGCTTCGGAAAATACAAAAAAGAAATTTAAAAATATGTGCGAGTATTATAAAGTACCGGTAAGAATTCATGGGATAAAAGATGAACTTGGCCGTTTTACAGGTAAGGAATTCCGTGCATCTCTGGCAATTACTGATAAAGGCCTTGCACAAGCGGTTATGAAGAAAATGGACTAGGAGGTCATAGGAACGTATGGCAAAAATGAAAATATATGAAATTGCAAGAAGTATGCAGGAAAAATTTCCTGACTTAAAAAGTAAAGATGTAGTGAAATTTTTACAAGAAAATGGATTTGAAGCAAAGAGTGCTCAAAGCACTATAGAAGATGATGCTATAGGTTTTTTGCTTAAAAACTGTAATAAAATTGTTATACAGAAACGTCCAAAAAATGTAAAGGAAAAATCTGTAAAACAGGAACGCCCTGCAAAATCTGATAGTGTTGCCAAAAGAAATAAAATGGAAAAGAATGTAACCCAGAAAAAACAGTTAAAACCTGTCAATGCACAAGAACAGGCAGAAACAAATAAATCAGAGAAAATTGTAAAACCAGAAGAAATAACCACAGATGTGCAGGCAGAAACATCTAAAGTTTTAAATGAAGAAATAAAACAAAAATCCACACAATCTGCTGAAAATGCAGAAAAAGATATTAAAAAGGCTGCTGTGGAAGATAAAAAGCAAGAAGTTGGCAAAACTGCTAAGGAAAATACAGAAGTAAAGCAGGAAGCTGCGAGTGGGAAAAGGGATAATATGAACCAAAACGTACAAAACAATAAAAATAACCATAACAATAACCATAACAATAATAATAATCGACGTGACAGACGAAATGATAACAGAAACAGTAATAATGATAACAGAAATGGCAATAGTCGGGACAATAGAGATAACCGCCGTGGCTCTAATCAGGGACGTAATAATAGAAATGACAAAGATAACAGATATGATAACCGCAGTGGTAACAAAGGCGACCGCAGCGGTGATAACAGAAGAGACAGCCGTGGTGGTGATAACAGAAGAGATGGTAAAGGTCAGAGTAGAGATGGCTATAATACAGGTCGTGGCAACAGAGATAACCGAAATAATGCAAATCGTGGTGCTGCATCAGCCTCTATGGATTCAATGAAATCAGAAGTAAAGCAGTCACGCCAGCAGCGTACAAGTAAAGATTCAAGAAGTGCAAAGCAAAAATATGGTAAAAACCGTGACAGGGACGATATGGATGATGATATATTCATTCAACCAAAAAACCGCAAGAAAAAAGACCCAGACCGCAAAGGTGCATTTATTAAGCCTGAACCAGTTCAAAAGCCTGCTGAACCAGAGGATGGCATCAGAACAATAGTGCTTCCTGAAAAAATGACTATAAAAGAGCTTGCAGATTCAATGAAAGTTCAGGCTTCAACGGTTATTAAAAACTTATTTATGCGTGGTCAGGTGGTTACTCTTAACCATGAGATAAAGTTTGAAGAAGCGGAGGAAATTGCTCTTGAGTACAACTGCATAGCTGAACAGGAGGAAAAGGTTGACCTTATAGCCGAAATTCTTAAAGAGGATGAAGAAGATGAGTCACGTATGAGACAACGTCCTCCGGTTGTATGTGTTATGGGACACGTAGACCATGGTAAGACTTCGCTCCTTGACGCTATTCGTGAGACACATGTAACTTCACGTGAAGCAGGTGGAATTACACAGCATATTGGTGCTTATGTAACAGAAATTAATGGCTCAAAGATTACGTTTCTTGATACACCAGGGCATGAAGCATTTACCTCAATGCGTATGAGAGGTGCACAGTCTACAGATATAGCAATACTTGTAGTTGCTGCCGATGATGGTGTAATGCCCCAGACTGTAGAGGCTATAAGTCATGCTAAGGCAGCAGGAGTAGAGGTTATTGTAGCCATTAACAAAGTTGATAAACCTAGTGCAAATATAGAAAGAGTTAAGCAGGAACTTGTAGAATATGGTCTTGTCGCAGAAGACTGGGGTGGTGACACTGTATTTGTACCAGTATCTGCTCATACAAAGGAAGGACTTGACAACCTTCTTGAAATGATTATACTGACAGCAGAAGTGCTTGAACTTAAAGCAGACCCAGACCGCAAGGCCAGAGGCGTAGTTATAGAGGCACAGCTTGACAAAGGGCGTGGTCCTGTAGCAACAGTACTTGTACAGAAAGGAACATTACACGTGGGCGATAATATCGCAGTAGGGTCTGCCTATGGTAAAATACGTGCGATGATGGATGACAAAGGACAAAGGGTAAAAGAAGCACTTCCATCTACTCCTGTAGAAATACTTGGTTTGCACGATGTTCCAGATGCTGGTGAGATATTCTTAGCAACTGAAAATGATAAAGAGGCAAGAAATATTGCAGAGACTTATATTGAGCAGGGCAGAGAGAAACTTCTTGATGATACAAAATCAAAACTTACACTTGATGGTCTGTTTTCACAGATACAGGCAGGCAATATTAAGGAATTAAACCTTATTGTAAAAGCCGATGTCCAAGGCTCAGTTGAAGCCGTAAAACAAAGTTTGCTTAAACTTAGCAATGATGAAGTTGCTGTACGCATTATTCATGGAGCAGTAGGTGCAATCAACGAATCCGATGTGTCACTTGCAAGTGCTTCCAATGCAATTATAATAGGTTTTAATGTAAGACCAGACAATACTGCGAAAGAAATTTCAGAAAGAGAAAAAGTTGATGTACGTCTTTACAAAGTAATTTACAATGCGATTGAAGATATAGAAGCTGCTATGAAAGGTATGCTTGACCCTGAGTTTGAGGAAAAAATATTAGGTCATCTTGAAGTGCGCCAAACATTTAAAGCATCAGGTGTAGGTGTGATTGCTGGTTCATATGTACTTGATGGAAAAATTGTGCGAGGTTGTAAAGTAAGAATATCACGTGAAGGTGAACTTATATTTGAAGGTGGTCTAGCTTCGCTTAAAAGGTTTAAGGACGATGTAAAAGAAGTCGCAACAGGATATGAATGCGGTCTTGTATTTGAAGGATTTAATGATATTAAAGTTGAAGATACAGTAGAAGCATATACGATGGTAGAAGTACCACGCACTTAATGGAGGCTTTTTATGAAAAAGAACAGTATAAAATATTCACGTATGAATGGTGAAGTACAACGTGAAATAAGTCTGATTATTTCAAGGGAGATTAAGGACCCCAGAATACATCCGATGACATCAGTTGTGTCAGCAGAGGTGACTCCTGATTTAAAATTTGCAAAAATTTTTGTTAGTGTTTTAGGAAGTAAGGAAGATAAGGAGAACACATACAAAGGGCTTATAAGTGCTGCACCTGCAATACGTTCTCTTCTTGCCAAATCACTTAATCTACGCAATACGCCTGAACTTAACTTTATTATGGATGATTCAATAGAGTATGGTATAAATATGTCAAAGAAGATAGACGATTTAGTGAAAGAAGAAACAGAAAGCATGACAGGTGAAAATCAGCTAGAATAAGACTGGATTACAATGGCGTAATGTAGTTTCATTACGCCATTCATAGTAAAACGGAATGGAGGTTAATTATGGACGAGTTAAAAAATATTGCAGAAAAGGCACACGACATCATTATAACAGGACATATGAAACCAGATGGTGACTGCGTAGGTGCATGCATAGCTGCCTACAACTATCTTTATAACTTTTACCCAGATAAAAATATAAAAGTTTACCTTGGACAAATGCCCGAAAAATTTGCATTTTTAGACCCGAACAAAGAAATAGTGTCAAATGAACTGCCCGAGATGCAGCCAGACTTAGTTATAACATTTGACAGTAATTCAGTAGATATGCTCGGCAAAGCTGTAAAACTTTTCCGCAGTGCTAAAAATTCAGTATGTATTGACCACCATATCAGCAATAAGGGGTATGCAAAGAATAATTTTATAGATGCTTCAGCAAGTTCTTCCTGTGAAATTTTATATAAGCTGATGTCAGATGATGATATAGACTTAAAAATAGCTGAGGCACTTTATATGGGCATAGCATTTGACACAGGGGTGTTTAGGTATTCCAGCACGTCTAAAGAGACAATGGAAATAGCTGGAAAGCTTATAGAAAAAGGAGTTCCATTCTATGATTACCTTGACAAATGTTTTTACCAGAGGACATACTTGCAGGCACAACTTCTAGGTCGAACTCTTTTAACAAGTATGCTTTTAATGGATGGGAAATGCGTTGTTGCTGTTATTACAAGGAGAATGATGGAATTTTATGAGGCAGATACTGAAGATACATCTGGAATTATAGAGCAGTTAAGGATTACAAAGGGTGTAGAAGTAGCAATACTTCTGTATGAGACAGAAGAGCAGGAATACAAAGTAAGTCTGCGTTCAAACAAATGTGTAGACGTAAATAAGATTGCTACATATTTTGGTGGTGGCGGACATAAAAATTCCGCAGGTTTTATGATGCGTGGCTCTGTACATGATGTCATTAATAATATTACAGAACATATAGAGGCGCAGTTGTAAAAATATGGATGGAATAATTAATATATATAAAGAATCTGGCTTTACTTCCCATGATGTAGTTGCAAAACTGCGTGGAATACTTCATCAGAAAAAAATCGGACATACTGGCACTCTTGACCCTATGGCAGAAGGAGTTTTGCCAGTATGTTGTGGCAAAGCGACAAAAGTGTGTGGGCTTCTTACAGACCAAAACAAGTCATATCATGCGGTATGTCGTCTTGGCATTGAAACTGATACACAGGATATAACTGGAACTGTTTTAAGAAAATGCAGCATAAAAGGTATTACAGAGAAAGACATTATTAACTGTGTAAAACAGTTTCAAGGAGAAATAATGCAAGTACCACCAATGTATTCAGCAATCAAAGTGAATGGAAAAAAGCTTTATGAACTTGCAAGAGAAGGAAAAACTGTAGAAAGAAAAGCACGCCCTATTACCATATCATCTATAGAAGTTACAGATATAGACCTAGACAGAGGCTTATTTTCAATGAATGTTATGTGTTCAAAGGGAACTTATATAAGGACACTATGCCATGATATAGGGATATCACTTGGGATATTTGCAACTATGGAAAAACTTGTGAGAACAAGGGTTTCTATATTTAAAATAGAAGATGCAGTCACTTTGTCAACAGTACAACAGGCAGCACAGCAAAATACTGCAAAGCTTGAAAAGTATTTTATATCTCCTGATAAACTTTTTTCTGAATATAAAAAATTTAAGATAAAAGACGAGTTTATCTCCTGTCTTGCTAATGGTAATAAACTGTCTTTAGGGATGCTCTATCCTTTGACAGAAAACGAGAAATCACTAATTGGAGAAAATATACTTGTGTATGACAAAAATGGTATGTTTAAGGCAATTTACAAAAGAGAAGCAGAGGAATACAGAGTAAATAAAATGTTCTAAATTACTAAATAGTGGAAAGGGCATGGTTATTAACATGGAAATCCTTAGAGGAATGGATATAAAATTAAAAAACAGTGCTGTATCACTTGGCAAATTCGATGGTATACACCTTGGACACAGGCTTTTATTATATGAAATATTAAAACATACAGAATTTGTCCCAACAGTTTTTACTTTTGAGACAGATGACGCAGCAGGCAAACTTATATATTCTTGGCAAGAAAAGCAAATAGTCCTTAAAGATACAGGAATAAAAAGAACAGTGGTGCTTCCCTTTAATAATGAAACAAAAAATATGAGTCCAGAAGACTTTATAGAAAAATTTCTTGTGGAAAAGATGGACGCAAGATTTATATGTGTTGGGACTGATTTCCACTTTGGAAAGGACAGACGTGGAAATGCTGGTATGCTTAAAGCATATGCCTCAAAATACGGGTATGCAATCAAAATATTTAACAAACTCTCCTCAGAAGATGGAATTATAAGCAGTACTCTGATTAGGAAAAAAATTGAAAATGGCAGTATAAAGGATGCTAATAAGCTTTTAGGTAGGACATATTTTATAGAAGGAACAGTAGTTCATGGTAATGCACTTGGTCGTAGACTTGATATGCCCACTGCCAATATTTTTCCTAGAGCAGAAAAAGTACTTCTGCCATCAGGTGTATACGCAACAACACTAGTGCTTGATGGCAAGCGTTATCCTGCCGTTACTAATATTGGCAGAAAGCCTACAGTTGGCTCAGATAGGACAGTTGTAGAAACATGTATACTGAATTTTAAAAAGGATATATATGGACAGAACATACTTGTTGAATTTCATGAGTTTTTACGTCCTGAAAAAAAATTTCCAGATATAGAGCAGCTTAAAAATCAAATGGAGCGTGATAAGAAATATGCAGCAGAAGTGCTGAAGAAACTACGTCTGTAGAATATAGCAGACGTTGTTTTTTTATCTTGTATCATTGTATGATTTATGTTAAACTCATTTTAGTACAAATAAATTTGTGCTATAGTGCCGTTTTATATTGAAATATTCTATTAATTAAGATATTATATACTTATATATAATAAAGGAGTTAATGACAACATTAAAGATAGGAGGTATAATGAGTATATCAAATCTGGAAAGAACATATTTTAAATGCTAAAATTATAGTAGCAACCAGATTGCAATATATAGATTACAATATTGACTTCTTTTATATGAATTTTATTTGATTTTTTGAAGATTACAGTGTATAATAAATAAGATTGTTTTTGAGTTAACATTATAATATGCAAAGGAGACATTATTATGAAGAACAAACAAACCATTAATACTAATCTTACAAAACGTGACTTAGATGTTATGAACATACTGTGGGATAGTGATGCCCCTAAAACAGCAGCACTCATTGTAAAGGCAAAACCTGAGCTTACGATGAATACAGTACAAGCTGTTTTAAGGAAACTTCTGAAAAACAACCTAATTGAAGTAGCCGAAATTGTTTACAGTGGTACAGTTCTGACACGTAGCTATTCACCTTTAATCTCACAGGAAGACTTTTTAATACATAAGATGACATCTGAGTACAAGTCATTGAGTAATAAAATTTCTAAGGTGTCCATTATGTCAGCACTTTTAGACATAGAAGAGGATGATGAGAAGAAGATGGAAGATATTAGATTGTTAAGAGCATTATTAGACGAGTATGAGAAAAAACTTAAATAAGTGTTTTACCCATAGATACTTTTGTATCTATGGGGTTTTTGCATTTATGAGGTCTTTACATTTTTTTTCCATCATGTTAAAATATTCTGGTGGTGAGCAGTACAGGCAATCGCGGCTGTATGCGATTTAGACATACAGATGAGGAAAGTCCGGGCTTCGCAGGGCAGGATGCCGGATAACGTCCGGTGGAGGTAACTCTCAGGCTAGTGCAACAGAAAATAACCGCCTGTATACAGGTAAGGGTGAAAAGGTAAGGTAAGAGCTTACCGCTTCCTTGGTAACAAGAAAGGCTGTGTAAACCCCATTTGAAGCAAGACCAGACAGGAACAATACAGTTGCCCGCTGTGTTTCGGGTAGGTCGCTTGAACCTAACGGTAACGCTAGGTCTAGATAGATGATTGTCTGATACAGAACCCGGCTTATAGTGCTGCTCATCAGTTTTACTAGATAAGCCGCAGTGCGGCATTAGATGAAAGAGAGGAATATAAGAATGCCACTCACGCCTATGATGCAGAATTATATATATACAAAGAGGGAATACAATGATTGTATTCTTTTTTATCGTTTAGGGGATTTTTATGAAATGTTTTATGAGGATGCCAAAATATGCTCCGAAGAACTTGAACTGACACTTACATCAAAAAGTTGTGGACTTTCTGAGAGAGCCCCTATGTGCGGTGTACCATTCCATGCAGTTGACACATATTTAGACAGATTGGTAAGTAAAGGGTATAAAGTTGCAATCTGCGAACAAGTAGAAGAGCCTAAAGAATCAAAGGGACTTGTAAAAAGAGAAGTTGTACGTGTAGTAACACCAGGTACAAACCTTAATACACAAGCCCTTGATGAAAGCAAGAATAACTATCTTATGTGTGTGTTGTACACAGTTAATGCATATGGCGTTGCATATGCAGATGTTACAACAGGAGAATTTTGTATGACAGAGTTTGATTCTGAAAGTAAACTACTTGATGAAATTAGCAAAATACTGCCATCTGAGATTATATGCAATGACTCATTTCTTGTATCAGGAATTGACTTAGCAGATTTAAAAAATAGACTTAATATAATAGTGTCTTCTATTGAATCATGGTATTTTGATGAAGATAAATGTAAAGAAATTCTTATGGAACATTTTAAAACAAGCTCCCTTGCAGGGATTGGACTTAATGACTACAGCATAGGGGTAATTGCTTCGGGTGCAGTGATGCAGTATCTTATAATGACACAGAAGATATCACTTGAGCATATTACACATATTAAACCATATTCACCTGACAATTATATGCTGCTTGACCGCTCGACAAGGAGAAACCTTGAACTTTGCGAAACAATGCGTGAAAAATCCAAAAGGGGCTCCCTGCTTTGGGTTCTTGATAAGACAAAGACAGCTATGGGAGCAAGACTTTTACGCAAGTCTATTGAGCAACCACTCGTAGATACAAATGAAATTAATAAAAGACTTGATATTATAACAGAGTTAAATAATAATATTGTTTCACGTGAAGAAATGCGAAAATGCTTTAGGTTAATATATGATTTAGAACGACTAATTGGCAAAATTAGCTATAGAAATGCGAATCCAAGAGATTTGATAGCACTGCGCCAGTCGCTTTCTGTACTTCCACATATTAAAGAATTGCTCTCTACATTTACAAAATCAAAATTAAAAGATTTTGCAATTCAACTTGATGAATTGAGAGATATTTTTAAACTTATAGACAGCTCTATTGAAGAGGAACCGCCATTATCAATGAAGGAAGGCGGTATTATTAAAGATGGCTATAACAGCCAAGTGGACAAACTACGCAGTGCAAAAACCGATGGTAAAAACTGGCTTACACAGCTTGTAGAAGAAGAAAAAACACGTACTGGCATTAAAAACCTCAGGGTAAAATACAATAAAATATTTGGATACTATCTTGAAGTGACCAATTCATATAAAGAGCTTGTGCCTGACGACTGGACAAGAAGACAGACAATGGCAAATGCAGAAAGGTATACAACACCACGTTTAAAGGAACTTGAAGATACAATTCTTGGTGCAGAAGACAAGCTTTATAATATGGAATATAATATTTTCTGCCAAGTACGGGATACAATTTATGATAACATCGCAAGAATTCAAAAAACAGCACAGATAATTGCAAATATAGATATGTTTTCAACACTTGCACTGGTTGCAGAACAAAATAATTACGTACGTCCTGAGATTACTAAAAAGGGAGGCATTGAAATAAAGAATGGTCGACACCCTGTAGTAGAGAAAATGATAAGTGGTGATATGTTTATTGCAAATGATACATATCTTGATAATAATAAGCACAGAATAGCCATTATCACTGGTCCTAATATGGCAGGTAAATCTACATATATGCGTCAAACTGCACTTATTGTACTAATGGCACAAATAGGTTCATTTATACCAGCAGAGAGTGCCAAAATTGGCATTGTTGATAGGATATTTACAAGAGTAGGTGCATCTGACGACCTTGCAAGTGGACAAAGTACATTTATGGTTGAAATGACTGAAGTTGCAAACATTATAAGAAATGCAACTAAAAACAGTCTTATAATATTAGATGAAATTGGAAGAGGAACAAGTACATTTGATGGGTTGAGCATTGCTTGGGCTGTAATAGAACATATTGCCAATACAAAATTGCTTGGTGCCAAGACACTATTTGCCACACATTATCATGAACTTACAGAACTTGAAGGAAAGCTTGGCAGTGTTAGTAATTATTGTATAGCGGTAAAAGAACAGGGGGAGGACATAGTATTTTTAAGAAAAATAATTAAAGGTGGTGCTGATAAAAGCTATGGAATACAAGTGGCAAAACTTGCAGGTGTGCCTGAAAGCGTGTTAGAGCGTGCAAGACAAATCGCTACACAGCTTAATGAAAACGATATCCTTGGACACACAAAAGATATTGATGCTGCAACAGTATATGAAGAACCTATTTATAACTATGGGATAGAACAACAAACTAAATCAAAGCGGAAATGCAGACACAAGACAGAAGCAGAGAAAATGGGACAACTTTCCTTATTTGGTACAAATAATTCAAATATAAAGACCGATGATATAATTCTTGAATTGCATGACCTTGATTTATCTAATACAACACCTATAGACGCTATGAATATTTTATATAAAATGCAAACAAGGCTTAGGGAAAGGATATAAATGTATGTCTATACAGATTCTTGATGCAGATACAGTGAATAAGATTGCAGCAGGTGAAGTGATTGAAAGACCTATGGCTGTAGTAAAAGAACTTATAGAAAATGCGATTGATGCAGGTGCTAATTCTATTACTGTAGAAATAAAAGACGGCGGCAAAAGTCTAATACGTGTTACTGACAATGGAAGCGGAATAGATGAAGAAGATATAAAACTTGCATTTGTTTCACACGCAACAAGTAAGATAACAAAGCTGCAGGACCTCTTATCTGTATCTACACTAGGTTTTAGAGGTGAGGCACTTGCAAGTATTGCTGCTGTATCACAGCTTGAAATGTTTACAAGAACCAAGAATTCACTTAATGGATATATGTATGTTATCGAAGGTGGCAGTGAAAAAAAATGCGGAGCTGCTGGATGCCCAGATGGGACTACGTTTGTAGTACGCAATCTTTTTTATAATACACCAGCAAGGCTTAAATTTTTAAAAACATCACAAACTGAGGCTGGATATATAAGCAATTTAATAGAACATATGGCTTTGTCACATCCAAAGATTTCATTTAGATTTATTAACCAGAACCAGCCAAAACTTTTTACATCAGGTAATGGAAATATAAAAGATGTAATTTACAATATATATGGCAGAGATATAACTTTAAACCTATTGCCAATTAGTATAGTCAAAGGAAGTTGTACTATAAACGGATTTATTGGTAAACCGGTCATCGCACGTGGTAACAGAGGTTATATAAATTATTTTATCAATGGTAGATTTATAAAAAGTCATATTATCAGTCATGCAGTTGAAGAAGCCTATTCGCCATATATGATGCAGCATAAATATCCATTTACAGTGCTTCACTTTAATATTATGCCACAGCTTATAGACATCAACGTACATCCACAGAAAATGGAAATACGTTTTACAAATGAAAAAGAGTTGTATAAAGATATATATAATGCTGTATCAGAAACTTTAAAATATAAGGAATTAATACCAGATGTAGCACTTCAACAAGATAAGGAAACATTTAGAGAAAATGCTACATATATGGTTCATAATATCAAACAAGAGACATTATTTGAAACAAATGTAAAAATTATTGGTCAAGTTTTTTCTACATACTGGATTTTGCAATATGGTAGTGATATGTTTTTAGTAGACCAGCACGCTGCACATGAAAAAGTTCTTTATGAAAGGTTTATAAAACAGATAGAGAGTAACACACCTCTTACCCAGATACTAGCACCACCGCTTGTTTTAAGTCTTTCAATGACTGAGCGACAGGCATTGGAAGAAAATATTAGCATTTTTGAGAAGCTTGGCTACTGTATTGAAAGCTTTGGTGGCAGAGAATATATGGTAACAGGTGTGCCTGCACAGCTTCCAAACATTGCGACACAGGAGCTTATTATTGAGATAATTGACAATCTTGTAGATAATAAAATTAATATAACTCCTGCTACACTGATAGAGCGTGTTGCAACAATGTCATGCAAAGCTGCTATAAAGGGTGGCAGTGATTTGCCAGAAGAACAGATACATGAACTTTTAAAAGAGCTGATGTCACTAGAGAATCCATATAACTGTCCACATGGACGACCAACAATGATAAAGATATCACAAAAGGAATTAGAAAATAAATTTAAACGGTAAACTAGGGGATTTTTAGATGAAACCAATTATTATTATAACAGGACCAACAGCAGCAGGAAAAACTTCACTGTCTATAGATGTTGCAAAAGAAATTAATGCTGAAATTATATCTGCGGATTCTATGCAGGTTTACCGTGGGATGGATATAGGCACTGCAAAAATTATGCCAGAAGAAATGTGTGGCATTAAACATTATCTTATTGATGAATTCGAGCCAGAAAATGAATTTAATGTTGCTATTTTTAAAGAAAAGTGCAACAATTATATAGAACAAATTTACAGTCATGGCAAAGTGCCCCTTATAGTTGGTGGTACAGGTTTTTATATACAAGCTGTTTTATATAATATTAATTTCAAAGAAACAGAAGCAGACTATAAATACCGTGACAGCCTATGGAACTTTGCAAAAGAGCATGGTGTAGATGAACTGCACAAAAAACTTCAAAAAGTTGATAAAACATCTGCTGATGCAATTCATCCAAACAATGTTAAGCGGGTTATAAGAGCATTAGAATATTATAAACAGACAGGCACACCAATATCATTACACAATAAGGAAGAACGGCAAAAAAAACCAGCATATAACTTTAAGTATTTTGTAGTGAACCTTCCAAGAGATATTTTGTATAACAGAATAGATAAAAGAGTAGATCAGATGCGTAAAGCTGGACTGGAAAATGAAGTAAAAGCTCTTATGGCAAAAGGATGCACTAAAGATATGGTTTCCATGCAGGGGCTAGGATATAAAGAAATAATAAATGCAATAGAAAATGGCACATCCCTTGACACTGCATTTGAAAAAATAAAACAGGAAACAAGACACTTTGCCAAAAGACAGCTTACATGGTTCAGAAGGGAAAAAGATGTACTATGGCTGGAAAAAGATAAATTCGCATCAGAAACAGAACTTCTTGAATACTGTATTTCAGAGTGTAAAAAAATACTATAAACTATCTACGAAAGGATTCAATTTATGAAACGCATATGTAAAGAATGTGGTCAGGAATTTGAACTAACATCAGGAGAAATCAATTTTTACAATTCTAAAAATTTAGAATTGCCAAAGCGTTGCAAAAAATGCCGGGAAAACAGCAAAACTGAAGTAACATCTGAAAATATGGAAAATATTAAAAGTGAGAGTATTAACGAAAACACTCCTATTAATATAAGAGGTACCAAAAACAAGTTTATAACTGCAATAGTATTATTTATCTGTATTATTGCAACACTGTCTGGTAAACAGTTTCTAGATACTGGTGTTGAAAATAATGATAACACTTCTTACGAAAGTGAAAGCAATACTTCTGTTACTCCTACCTACCAGTTTCGCAGTGATAGATATCTTACAGAGCATTTTGAAAAACATGGCAGTGATTTTGATTATTCTACAAAAGAAGAATATCTTGCAGGAGCAAACAATGTAATTTCTTCAAGTGATGCACTACATAAGACAGAAAAAGAAGATGGTGACGATGTGTATTATCTTGAAAAAACGAATGAATTTGTAATAGTGTCAACTGATGGATATATAAGAACATATTTCAAGCCTGAAAGTGGAATAAAATACTATAACAGACAGTAAAGTCTTAATACAGCTCTGCAATATTGCAGGGCTTTTTATAATTCTGGACAAAATAAATTAGTAGACAGCTTTGTTTGCTTTTGCTATACTTATGGGTATCCGATACAGATATAGGAATAATTAATATGGACAATTATAAAGAAAATTTTAATATATATTCTGGTTTTGCATATGTGTATGACAGCTTTATGGACAATATTCCATATGACATCTGGCATAGTTATTTACAGGACCTTCTTACAGACTATAATATAAACAATGGCATAATAGTTGATCTTGCCTGTGGCACAGGCACAATAACTGCAATGCTTGCATCTGATGGCTATAATATGACAGGCATTGATATCTCATCTGAAATGCTTGCAGTAGCACGTAACAAGTGTTCTAAAGACGTGCTTTTACTCCAACAGGATATAAGAGAACTTGATTTATATGGTACTGCTGCCGCTATGGTATGTATATGTGATGGCATGAACTATATGCTTGATGAGAAAAGCCTGCACCAAGTATTTAGCAGAATACACACATTTCTTGATAACAATGGCATTTTTATATTTGATATGAAGACAGTACACTTTTATAAAAATGTGCTTGGCAATCAGACTATTGTAGATAACAGGGAAAATGCAACTCTTATATGGGAAAATGAATTTTACGAGACCACAGACATTAATGAATATTTTATCACTATTTATAACCTTGCAAGCAGGGAATTAGACTTGTTTGAACGATTTGATGAATGCCACAGTCAGAGAGCTTACCCAATAGAGAAAGTGAAGGAACTTGCAGCAAGAGCAGGACTTGAAACAGTTGCAATATACAATGCATTTACAAAGGATGCACCTTTGACGGACAGCGAAAGAATTTATTATATTATGAAAAAAATAGAATGAAAAAATGGAGGGCGGCTAAAAATGGACAGCGATTATATTATAAGAGCATCTGCGGCAGGGCATCAACTACGTGCATTTGCCATAACAAGCAGAAATATTGTTGAAAAAGCAAGACAGATACATAACACAAGTCCAGTGGCAACGGCTGCTTTAGGAAGACTTCTTACAGCAGGCAGTATGATGGGCAGCATGATGAAAGGAGAGCGAGATATACTTACACTTCAGATAGAATGTAAAGGACCTATAGGAGGTATAACAGTTACAGCAGATTCTTATGCGAATGTAAAGGGATATGTAAACCATGCTGATATAATATTGCCGCCTAATGCATCAGGAAAGCTTGATGTAGCTGGTGCAGTGGGGTCAGGATTTTTAAATGTAATTAAGGATATTGGCATGAAAGAGCCGTATAATGGGCAGATACAGCTTGTTTCTGGAGAAATTGCCGAGGATTTGACATATTATTATGTTACATCTGAACAAGTACCTTCGTCGGTTGGACTTGGTGTCTTGATGGATAAAAATAATTTTGTTAAACAGGCAGGAGGTTTTATAATACAAGTTATGCCAGATGCAGAAGATGAGGTTATAGATAAGGTTGAAAAATCAATAAACAGCATACATTCTATAACAGATTTGCTTGAAGATGGTATGAAACCAGAGGATATTTTGGAGTATATTCTAAAAGATACTGACTTAGAAATATTAGAAAAAATACCAGCAAAATATCACTGTAACTGTTCAAAAGAAAGGATATCAAGGGCGATTGCCAGTTTAGGATGCAGTGACATACAGGAGATGATAGACGATGGCACTCCTGTAGAAGTTAACTGCCATTTCTGCAATTCACACTACATTTTTGACACGGAGGAACTGAAAAATTTAATCGGATGAGGAGTGGTGAAATGCTGAAAAGATACAGAAGATTAGTATATTTATGCGTTACGGCAGTTTTAATTTTAGTTTTTGGAGTACACTTTAATGATGGAAACAAAGTACATGCAGAGGCAGTAGGCGTTGTTAATGTAAGCGGCTATCTGAATGTCAGGACAGGACCTGGAACATCATATGAGTTATTACAATCAGGTGGAACAGGTGTTACTTTGACAAATGGACAGAAAGTGTCTATTACAGCAAAAGCAGGAAAATGGTATCACATAAGTTTCAAACTTAATGGCAAAAACCATAAGGGCTATGTAATGGGGTCTTATATTAAAGTACAGGGTGGAAGTGTGTGTACATCGGTTGCTGCCTCGGTTATTGATAGTGAATTAAAACTTATGAACAAGGCTTCAGAAAATGGAACTTATGTAAAAGCTGGCAAAGATGATATAATACTGACGGCTGGCTCTAAAGTGACTTTACAAGATGAAACTACAGAAGATACACAGAAGTGGTACTATATATCATGTGTATATGAAGATGAGACATATAAAGGATATGTAAAAGCCGAAAGTCTTAAAGTTTCGTATGGAAAAGGCATACCTGGAATATGGGAAGGAACTTCTAAGACACCACTTTATAAAAATGCAGGCAAGACTACAGTTGTCAAAAATGCAGGCAGCAAGGTACGTGTAGGTATTAAAAAACAATTTACTATAATACGTGAAAAGACAGTTTCTGATAATAGATATTTTTATATTAAAGTACGTGCCAAGGAAAAAACAGTATATGGTTATCTGCCAGCATCTTCTGCTAGATTCCAGATAGTTGATACAGAGACAGATATTAACGATACAGAAACACCACAGCCAGATATAACACAATCACCAATACCAGCAGAAAAAACTCCACAACCAGACACAACACAGACACCGGAAAACTCCCCTTCATCATCACCATCTGTATCTCCATCACCAATACCAGCGGAGACACAAGCACCATTAACAAATGATGAGTTTAAAAAGAAGCTTGAGGATGAAGGCTTTCCAGACAGCTATATTAAACCTCTTATGTCGTTGCACGAGAAATATCCACTCTGGGAGTTTAAGGTATTTGATACAGGTCTTAAATGGGATACTGTTATAAAAAATGAATCGGTAGTAGGCGTTAATCTACTAAGTGTTAATAAGTCATATGACTGGAAATCCACAGAGGAAGGGGCATATGACTGGAAGACAGATAAATACATACCTTATGATGGCAGCACATGGGTTGCTGCTTCTGAAAAAGCTGTAAAATATTATATGGACCCAAGGAATTTTTTAGATGAAAGAGGAATTTTTCAATTTGAAAGCCTTGAATATCAAAGTGAATCACAAACTCAAGATGGTGTGGAGAAGATTTTAAATAACACTCCTATGCATGATAAGACATTTTCTTATACTAGTTCATCAGGAAGCAAAGCTGAAATAAAGTATTCAGAAGCATTTATGAAAGCGGCAGAGTCCTCAGGTGTAAGCCCATATCATCTTGCTTCACGTGTAAAACAGGAAGTTGTTATAAGCCCTACGCTTATGAGTACATCTGTATCAGGCACTGTGTCAGGTTATGAAGGAATTTACAATTTTTACAATATTGGGGCATATGGAAGTACTGTAGCAGGTGGAGCAATTGCAAATGGTCTTAAATGGGCAAGCACTGGCAACACTTATAATCGTCCTTGGAATGACCGATATAAGTCAATAACTGGAGGAGCTGAATACATAGGTAAAAATTATATAAATGCTGGACAGAACACACTTTATCTTGAGAAATTTAATGTAACATCAAAAAACAGGTATGACCACCAGTATATGACCAATATCGAAGCACCAAACAGCGAAGCAACTAAGACTGTTTCGGCATATGGTGTGATTGACCAAGATATGCCTATTATATTTTCTATACCTGTTTATACAAATATGCCAGATGAACCATGTGAAGTTCCATCAGGAGGTAAAAATCCTAACAATTATTTAAAGACACTATATGTTAATAATTATACATTTACTTCAAAATTTGTGCTTGGGGATGATGGAAGCAAAAAATACAAGCTTAAAGTAGATAAAAGTGTTGACAGTATAAAAATATGTGCAACAAAAGTCAGCGAGTATGCAACACTGTCCGGAACAGGCAATAAAGACCTTTCTGATGGTGTAAATACATTTACAGTTAAAGTTACTTCTGAGAGTGGGAATGTCAGAAAATATACAATAGAAGTAACCAGAGGATAATAATGTCAGATATATATTTTATAAAGAAATGTATACATACTGTTGTTAATATATCTATATTGGTGTTGCTTTTGCCATTGTGTCTGGCATACAGCCAGAGAGCAGAAGCAGCAAGTGCATCTGTTTCAGTAACAGCCAAAAACAACAGTGTTGTAAAAGGTGATGATGTTTATGTTATTATAACAGTTGATTCTTCTGATGAAATCGGCAGTTTTAAAGGGTATTTTAGCTATGATAACAGTGTACTCAAATATATTACAGGAGGTACTGTAGCTAGTGGCAACGATGATGAATTCCTTATATCTGACACAGACAAAGAAGCAGGAACCTACAAGATAAAATATGTGGTAAAATTTACTGCAAGAGCAGCAGGAAGTACATCTATTAGGCTTAAGCGTCCATATTCTGTGTGCAGCTATAGTGACAGTCAGGAAGAGATGTCGGTTTCGTATATACCAGTAAATATTGTTGTAAAAAAGAAAACAAAAATACAGACATCACAGCCAGAAGAAACACTCACACCTATACAGACACAAGAACCAGAACCAAAGATAACACAAGAACCTGTACAGACACAAGAACCTGTACAAACAGAAACACCAGAAATCACACCAAAACCAGAAGAAACAAAGAAACCATCTGTATCTAGTAATAGTTTTGGCAATATCAAAACGTCTGTTAAAAGCGGAGAAATCGTTTTGAACATAAAGGAAAAATATACTGTTACAGAGCTTCCAGACAATAAATCTATACCAGATGGATTTGGTGAAACAGCCTTAAAGATAGGCGGACAACTTATTACAGCGTATGCTAGGGAAAATGCTACAGAACATAAATTTGTTCTTATATATTGTAAAAAAGGAAATTCTAAGCCAGAGTTTTATCTGTATGATAGAGAAGAACTTACGCTTATGCCATATATAAAAGTACAGGCATGGTATAGAGGAAACAGTGATAACTCTGTAGTTCAAAATGATATAGATAATGACACTGAAGTTCAAAAACTTAAATACATACTTGCAATTACCATAATAATATGTTTATTGCTTGTAATAATAATTATATCTGTTTATATGCATTTTAAGGGAATAAATAAAGATGACTTAACAGAAATTTTAAAATAGACAGAAAAATAGAACGGAGGACAGAACGCATGCAGGGACGTTTCACAAAAAGTGCAGAAAAGGCTTTAGATTATGCAAAAAAGTCAGCAAAGTCATTAGGGCATAACTACGTTGGAACAGAGCATATTTTATTAGGATTATTGAAATCAAAAGGTGTTGCAGCAGATATACTTCAGGAAAACGGAGTTAATACTGACCTTATTAAACCACTTATGGAAGATTTTATGTCAGGTGGCAAGGCGGTTAAAACAGATGGTCAAGCAGAATTTACACCAAGGGCAAGAAATGTTATAGAAAGAAGCATTGGTGAAGCAGAAAGACTTGGTTCATCTTCAGCAGGTTCAGAACACATTCTTATTGCTGTGTTAAAGGAAAATGATGGCATGGCGTTACGTCTTTTAAGCACAAAGGGTATAAATATACAAAAGATTTACATTGATGCACTGACTGCTACAGGACAAGATGCTACAAGTGCTAAAAATGAATATATGATGCAGCGCAACAAAAGGAATGGCAAGTCTTTAACACCAGTACTTGACCAGTACAGCAGAGACTTGACAGAATATGCAAGACAGGGCAAACTTGACCCCGTAATAGGAAGAGATACAGAGATACAGCGTCTTGTAGAGATACTTAGTAGACGCACTAAGAACAGTCCTTGTCTTGTGGGCGAGCCGGGAGTTGGCAAAACCGCAGTAGTAGAAGGTCTTGCACAAGATATCGCAGCTGGCAATATACCAGAAATTATACAAAACAAAAGAGTGCTTACACTGGATTTGTCAGGAATGGTTGCAGGTTCAAAATACCGTGGTGAGTTTGAGGAACGTATAAAACGTGCAATAAAAGAAGTTACACAGTCAGGAAATGTACTTTTGTTTATAGATGAAATACACACAATTATTGGTGCAGGTGGTGCTGAGGGAGCACTTGATGCTGCCAATATATTAAAGCCTTCGCTTGCACGTGGAGAATTACAACTTATAGGTGCAACAACTAGAGATGAGTACCGTAAATATATTGAAAAAGATGCTGCACTTGAAAGGCGTTTCCAGCCGGTGGACGTACATGAACCTGATATAAATGAGACAATAGCTATATTAAAAGGTTTGCGTGAACGCTATGAAGCACATCATAAGGTAGAGATAACAGATAATGCTATAATACATGCAGTAAAAATGTCTGAACGTTATGTAAATGACAGATTTCTTCCAGACAAGGCTATTGACACTATAGACGAGGCAGCGGCGAGAGCAGGGCTTAAAAGATATATCCCTTCCCCAGAACTTAAAAAGCTTGAAGAGAGTCAAGTTTTGCTTGATAGAGAAAAAGAAGATGCTATAAGAAGTGAAAATTATGCCCTTGCAGGGGAAATAAAACGCAAACAAGAAAAAAATGCCTCTCGTATTAAAGAAATACGCAGTACAATGGAAGAAAAACGTCAGAATACTTCTGTCAAAGTTACAAGTGATGATGTGGCAGATGTAATCGCTGGATGGACAAAGATACCAGTACAAAAACTTAAAGAAGAAGAAACCGAACGCTTAAGGAAACTTGAAGAAATACTCCACAAACGTGTTGTCGGACAAGAAGAAGCTGTAAAAGCAGTATCTAAGGCTGTAAGGCGTGGAAGGGCAGGGCTAAAAGACCCCAATCGTCCTACGGGTTCATTTTTATTCTTGGGACCTACTGGTGTCGGCAAGACAGAGCTTTCTAAGGCACTGGCAGAAGCCGTCTTTGGCGAAGATAACGAAATAATCAGAGTTGATATGTCTGAATATATGGAGAAACACAGTGTATCTAAAATGATTGGTTCGCCTCCTGGATATGTAGGATATGAAGATGGCGGACAGCTCAGTGAAAAAGTGAGGAGACGTCCATATTCGGTAATCCTATTTGATGAGATAGAGAAAGCACATTCAGATGTTTTTAATATACTTTTACAGATACTTGAAGATGGTCATGTAACTGATGCACATGGAAGAAAAGTCAGCTTTAAAAATACAATTATTATAATGACATCAAATGCAGGAGCACAACAAATAGTTTCACCTAAACATTTAGGCTTTGGTGTAGATAATGACGATGAAGCAGACTATAAAAAAATGAAATCAAGTGTAATGGAAGAAGTAAAACGTATATTTAAACCTGAGTTTATAAATAGAATTGATGAAGTGCTTGTATTTAGAGTGCTTAATAAAGACGATATAAAGGAAATAGTAACAATACTTCTTAATGAGTTTGCCAAAAGGATTAAAGAACAAATGGGTCTGGAACTTGAGGTAAAAGATGCTGCAATAGAGCATTTAGCTAAAAGCGGGTTTGATAAAACATATGGTGCAAGACCAGTAAGGCGTGCAATTCAGACACAGATAGAAGATGATATGGCTGACAGGCTTCTTTCAGGTGAAATAAAATATGGTGATAAAATAATTGTAGATTATGATGGAGAAAGCAAATTAAAGTTTACTATTTTATAAAAGATTGTTACTATTCACGGCTTTACCGTTTTATAGTAACAAGTAGCGCTTTCAGCGCTGAGATGCACACAATTTGTGTAAAAAACACACAAATTGGCACTGTTAAACTCGTATTTTTGACAAAAAGCGGTCAAAAATCCTCGAACTTAACTGATTGTGAATAGTAACAAAAGATTCATAAAAGATTATAATTTTCATTGGGAAATAGTAGAAAAAATACACAAAATATGTTATCATATATTGTATAAAAATATATATAATACACAAAAACCACTTATATAATATACGAGGAGGAAAAACAATGGCTGTAATAGAGGAATTAATCCGTAAAGAGGCTGATGGGACACTTAGTTTTGGCAATTTTGAGCTTGATGCTAAAAAGAAACTGTCTGACTTTGAATTTGAAGGGGATTTATACAAAGTCAAAACTTTTAAAGAAATTACAAAACTTGAAAAAAATGGTCTGTTTGTATATGAATCCGTACCGGGGACAGTTGTCTCACATATGAAAGCAGATGACACAGAGATTAAGTTTTTTGTAGAAGGACTGGAAGATGTTTCTGTAACTCTTGAACTAGAACCTGAGAAAGAGTATGAAGTCTATATTAATGGTACTAGTGCAGGCAGTATGAAAACTAATCTTGGTGGAAAACTTGTGCTTAGTATTGAGCTAGACCCTGGTAAAGCTGGGGAAGTCAAGGTGGTCAAGTTATAATATGGCAAAGGCAAAGAAAAGAGCAGCATTCTTTTGCAGTGAGTGTGGTTTTGAATCACCAAAGTGGCTTGGGCAGTGTCCAGCTTGTCATAAGTGGGATACATTTACAGAGGCACCAACAACAAAGTATGCACAAGCAACAAACTGGGGTGTAAGTGCCGTTCACAGTGCACCTACTACGCTTAATGAAATACAAGCAGATGAAGAAGAAAGGACTGTTACAGGCATAGGAGAACTTGACAGAGTTCTTGGTGGTGGTATTGTTACTGGTTCGCTAATACTTACAGGCGGTGACCCGGGCATTGGCAAGTCAACACTTTTGTTACAGATGTGTCGCCTTTTATCTGGAAATGGACATAAAATTTTATATGTGTCTGGAGAAGAATCTGCCAAACAGATAAAAATGCGTGCAGAAAGACTGGGTGATTTTTGCGATAATCTGTATATATTATGTGAGACAAACCTTGGAATGATCTCAGATATTGTAACTGATATGAGACCTGAGATAGTTATTATTGATTCAATCCAAACAATGTACAGTGAAGAAGCAGGTCAATCACCAGGAAGTGCAGGTCAAGTAAGAGAAGCGACAGGCAGGCTTATGAGACTTGCAAAAAGCTTGCCTGTATCTATATTTATAGTTGGTCATGTAACAAAAGAAGGTATAGTTGCAGGACCTAGACTTCTTGAACACATGGTAGATACAGTGCTTTATTTTGAAGGAGAGGGCGGTGCTTCATACAGATTTTTACGCAGTGTAAAAAATCGTTTTGGTCCAGCAGATGAAATAGGTGTCTTTGAAATGCGTGAAGATGGTCTTAAAGAAGTTTTAAATCCATCTGGTTATATGCTTCAAGGCAAACCAGAGAATGAACCTGGCTCTGTAGTAATATGTTCAATAGAAGGTACACGACCTATACTTGCAGAGGTACAAGCACTGGTGTGCCAGACAAACTTTAATATGCCACGGCGTACAGCGGCAGGAACTGATTATAACAGGGTAAACCTTCTAATGGCTGTAGTTGAAAAAAGGCTTGGCATACGTCTTGGCGGTTATGATGCTTACATAAACGTTGCGGGTGGCATGAGGATAAACGAACCTGCACT
This sequence comes from uncultured Lachnoclostridium sp., assembly GCA_947565985.1. Taxonomy (GTDB): domain Bacteria; phylum Bacillota; class Clostridia; order Lachnospirales; family Lachnospiraceae; genus Butyribacter. The sequence goes on along the minus strand of CANOID010000007.1, from coordinate 15,713 downwards.
TGACCTTGGAATTGTGGCGGCTATACTTTCCAGCTATAAAAACCAAGCTTTAGACAGCAAAACTGTGTGTTTTGGCGAAGTTGGACTTGTTGGTGAAGTAAGAGCAGTTAGTCGAGCTGAACAACGTGTTATGGAAGCGGCAAAACTTGGATTTGGACACTGTATTATGCCAAAAGCCAACTTCCAAAAGATTAATGTAAATGAAACTGCATTAAATGGGATGAGGCTTGCTGGAGTTAGCAGTATTTATGAATTGCTGGAGGTAATTTAATGGGACTAAGAGAAAATGAAGCAGATACAGAGCATGTCCTAAACAGGATGGAAAATACCATGAACAATCTAGAACAGATGTCATTTGATTCTATCAATGTCACAGACCTTCTTGTAACACTGCTTGGAGAAGCAAGAGAATATGCTGCTATAATGAAGTCAGGAACAGAAATAGAACGTAACAATGCATTTAAGCTGTTATGTGAAATCCTTGACAAAATCCTTGAAACGGCATTTATTGTAAATAATATAGCACACGACCTTGAAAATGAAACATTGTATCAGAGGGACACAGTTGAAGCTATAAAACAGATTGTTGATTTCTTTTATTCAATGACAGATGATATGGACTTGTAGTTTTATTTGTTAATAGTTTGACTTCTCTGGAATTTTAGTGTAAAATCTATTAGCAAAATAAAGCCGTATATACGGTGAGATAAAACTATGGAGGAAAACATGGACAAAAAGTTGAGAGTTGGTATCCTTGGCGGTACCGGAATGGTAGGACAGAGATTTATTTCATTATTAGCAAACCATCCGTGGTTTGAGACAGTTACTATAGCAGCTAGTCCACGCAGTGCCGGAAAAAAATACGAAGAAGCCATAAATGGACGCTGGAAGATGACGACACCAATGCCAGAGGCTGTAAAAAATATTATTGTCAAAGATGTCAGTGATGTCCAGGACGTAGCCTCAGATGTTGATTTCGTTTTTAGTGCAGTAGATATGTCTAAGGATGAGATTAAAAAAATAGAAGAAGCGTATGCTAAAACAGAAACGCCAGTGGTTTCAAATAACAGTGCACACAGATGGACACCAGATGTTCCTATGGTTGTGCCAGAACTTAATCCACAGCATCTGGAAATTATAAGCAGCCAGCGTGCACGTCTTGGGACACAGAGAGGTTTTGTCGTTGTAAAGCCTAATTGTTCTATACAAAGCTACACTCCTGCACTACATGCACTTAAAGAAGCTGGTTTTGAAGCTGAGACTGTAGTTGCAACAACATATCAAGCAATTTCAGGAGCAGGAAAGACTTTTAAAGATTGGCCTGAGATGGAGGGAAATATAATCCCATTTATAGGCGGTGAAGAAGAAAAAAGTGAGCAAGAGCCGCTGCGTATATGGGGACATATTGAAAATGGCAGTATTGTAAAAGCTACAAAACCTGTTATTACAACACAGTGTATACGTGTACCTGTACTCGATGGACATACAGCAGCAGTATTTATTAATTTTGTAGATAAAAAACCTTCAAAAGAAGAGATTATAAAAATCTGGAGAGACTTTAAAGGACTTCCACAAGAACTAAAACTTCCTAGTGCACCAAAGAATTTTATACAATATTTTGATGATGATAATCGTCCACAAGTAACACTTGATGTCAACTATGAAAATGGCTTTGGTATATCACTTGGCAGACTTCGTGAAGATACAGTGTTTGATTACAAGTTTGTTGGTTTGTCACACAACACAGTACGTGGTGCGGCTGGTGGCTCTGTCCTTACAGCAGAACTTCTTAAAGCAAAAGGGTATATTACTGCAAAGTAATTCATTTTAAATGCACCTGTTAAGAAATTAGCAGGTGTTTTCTGTGCAGTAAAATATATGTTAAAAATTAAATAATTTTTAAAGTGGAGAAAATACATGCAGAAATATTTAATTAAAGAAGGACATCTTGTAGACCCTTCCAGTGGCATTGATGACAAGATGGATATTTTAATAGCTGATAATAAAATTGTCAAAGTTTCAGAAAATATCAGTGAAGATGATATTAGTGCTGTTGAAGCAGATATTATTAATGCATCTGGTAAAGTTATTATGCCTGGCTTTATTGATTTGCACGTACACTTGAGAGAACCAGGTTTTGAATATAAAGAGACAATTATGACTGGTGCTAATGCCGCGGCACGAGGTGGTGTTACAACTATCTGCCCAATGCCAAATACAAATCCTGTTATAGACTCACCTGCACGGGTAAAAGATTTGCTTGAGAGAGCTAAAGATGCACCTGTAAATGTATTGCCTATAGGTGCAATAACTCTTGGACAGAAAGGTGCTGATATTGCCGATATTGCAGGGATGAAAGAAGCAGGAGCTGTAGCGATTAGTGAAGATGGAAAGTCCGTTATGAATTCGTGGCTCTTTAGTCAGGCACTTCACTATGCAGCAGATGCCGGGATACCAGTGTTTTCACATTGTGAAGATGGCAGTCTTGTGAATGGTGGTGTTATTAACTACGGGGATAAGTCAAAAGAATTTGGGCTGCCCGGCATAACCAATGCCGTTGAAGACGTAATTGTGGCAAGAGATATAATTCTTGCTAAAGAAGCAGGCTGTAGACTGCATCTGTGCCATTGCTCGACATCAGACAGTGCAGCACTTGTGGAAATGGCACATAAGCAAAAGCTTCCTATCACAGCAGAAGTATGCCCACACCATTTTACAATGTCAGATGATGAAATTATTGAAGATGATGGAAGATTTAAGATGAATCCTCCTCTTAGAAGCAGGTCAGATGTAGATGCACTTAAAAATGCGTTAAGAGATGGAATTATAGAAGTTATATCTACGGACCATGCACCTCACAGTACAGAAGAAAAAGCGCAATCTATGCTTAAAGCACCATTTGGCGTAGTTGGACTTGAGACTTCGTTTGCACTTGGGTATACCATACTTGTAAAAGAAGGATATCTTACTCTCACTCAGCTTGTAGAAAAAATAAGCACAAACCCTGCTAAAGTTATAGGAATAGACAAGGGGAGCCTTAAGGAAGGTAAAATTGCCGACCTTGTTATTGCTGATATAGATAGTGAGTATGAAATTGACAGCAGCAAGTTTGCCTCAAAAGGAAAGAATACGCCATTTAATGGCATGAAAGTATATGGCAAAATCGAAAAAACATTTGTAAGTGGTAAAATTGTCTACGATTGTGCAGACGAAGATAATTATTAAGATTAAGGAGGAATTTCAAACTTGATTGAAAAATTAATTCAAGAGATTACAAAGAAAAACGCACCTATTGTAGTGGGTCTTGACCCAATGCTTGGCTATGTGCCTGAGCATATATTAAAAGAAGCATTTGATAAACATGGAGAGACACTTGAAGGTGCAGCAGCGGCAATATTAGAATTTAATAAAGGGATTGTGGATGCAATATATGACATTGCTCCGGCTGTAAAACCACAGATTGCAATGTACGAACAGTTTGGTATACCAGGTATGGTGGCATTTAAAGAGACAGTGGATTATTGTAAAGAGAAGGGGCTTATTGTGATTGGCGATGCAAAACGTGGTGATATAGGTTCTACATCGGCAGCATATGCTGTGGCTCATCTTGGCAAAGTGCAGGTAGGGAGCAAATTATATAGTGCATTTGGTGAAGATTTTGTCACTGTAAACCCATATCTTGGAAGTGATGGTATTAGTCCATTTATAGATGTCTGCAAAGAACAGGATAAAGGAATATTTGTGTTAGTTAAGACTTCTAATCCATCAAGTGGTGAATTTCAGGACAAAGTTTTTGAAGGCAAGCCTTTGTATGAGCTTGTGGCACAAAAAGTTGCAGAATGGGGTAGTGAATGTATGGATGGCACATACAGCAATATTGGATGTGTAATTGGTGCAACTTATCCTGAGATGGGTAAAGTATTGAGAAAAATAATGCCAAATACTTATATACTTGTACCAGGATATGGTGCACAGGGCGGCACTGCCAAAGACCTTGCTGCATATTTTAATGAGGATGGGCTTGGTGCAATCGTTAATTCATCAAGAGGTATAATAGCGGCATATAAACAAGAAAAATATTCAAAATACGGTTCAAAGAATTATGCAGAAGCTTCAAGGCAGGCTGTACTTGATATGAAAGAAGATATTAATAGTGTTTTATAGATAATAGATATATATGGAGAATATAATGGCAGATAGGAAGAAATGCAAGGCACAGGTTACAAGCCAGATAAAGCTTACAGAAGATATTTATAGTATGTGGATAAAATTTCCAAAAAATACAGATATTTCTGTGGCAGTACCAGGGCAGTTTATATCTATGTATTGTCATGATGGCAGCAGAATGTTACCAAGACCAATAAGCATATGTCAGATAAATACCAATGACAATATGCTACGAGTAGTTTATCGAACTGTTGGCAAAGGCACAAAAGAATTTTCAATGTTAGGAGCAGGAAGCACAATAGATATTATAGCTCCTCTTGGCAATGGTTTTATTATAGATACTGATATATTTAAAAACGCACTTCTTATAGGCGGAGGAATCGGAATCCCGCCTATGCTTGAGCTTGCGAAGAAACTTAGAGAAAATGGCAGTGAAAGTGTAAAAGTTGTACTTGGGTACAGAGATGGCACTTTGTTCCTGAAAGATGAGTTTGAACCTTATGCAGATGTCTATGTCTCTACAGAGGACGGAAGTTCAGGTATAAAAGGTAATACCATTGATGTAATCAATGAATATGGCATAGAAGCAGATATTATATATGCGTGTGGTCCATTACCAATGTTGCGTGGCATAAAAGTATTGGCAAAGGAACGTGGCATAAAGGCACAGCTTTCTTTAGAGGAAAGAATGGCATGTGGAATAGGAGCCTGCCTTGGATGCGTATGTAATTCTAAAGAAAAAGATGAACATAGCAATGTAAAAAATAAAAGAATCTGCAAGGATGGTCCTGTCTTTGATTCTGAAGAAATTATTTTTTAGCATGAATGAATGGGGGTTTTTATGAATCTTTCAGTTAATTTTGCAGGAATAGATATAAAAAATCCTGTAACGACAGCTTCGGGAACATTTGGTTCAGGAGCAGAGTATAAGGACTTTGTAGATTTAAATAAATTGGGCGCAGTTACTACAAAAGGGGTGGCAAGTGTGCCATGGGAAGGTAATCAGACACCACGTATATGTGAAACATATAGTGGTATGCTTAATGCAATAGGACTGCAAAATCCGGGTATAGACTTATTTATTAAAAGGGATATACCATTTTTAAAACAATATGATACAAAAATTATTGTGAATGTATGTGGAAAAACGCTTGATGAATATATAGAAGTTGTAAAAAGGCTTGCAGAGGAAGATATTGACTTGCTTGAAATCAATATTTCATGCCCAAATGTAAAGGCTGGCGGCATAGCTTTTGGTCAGGACCCAGAACTTGCCAGACAGGTTACAGATAAAGTAAAACAGTACGCAAAACAGCCTGTAATTATGAAACTAAGCCCAAATGTCACAGATATTACTGAAATGGCAAGGGCTGTAGAAGCAGGTGGGGCAGATGCAGTATCGCTTATAAACACACTTACAGGCATGAAGATAGATATTAATAAAAGAACTTTTGCACTTGCCAATAAAACCGGCGGGCTGTCTGGACCTGCCATAAAGCCAGTAGCGGTGAGGATGGTATACCAAGTAGCGAATGCAGTAAAAATACCAGTGCTTGGTATGGGTGGCATACAGAATGCAGAAGATGCACTTGAATTTATAATGGCTGGTGCAACTATGGTTGCAGTGGGCACAGCTAATTTTAACAATCCTTCTGTTACAGAGGATATTATAAACGGCTTAGAGACATTTATGGATAAAAACGGCGTTAAAGATATTAATGAGCTTATTGGATGTGTAAAATAGTATATTAATGTAGACAGACATAAAATAGCAAAAAAGGAATTTTTAAGGAGCTATTATAATGGCATATTTTCCAATGTTTATAGAAATAAATCAAAAAAAATGTCTTATAGTTGGTGGTGGTAAAGTTGCACTACGCAAAGCACAAGTAATGTCTGATTTTGGTGCAGCAGTTTATGTGATTGCACCTATAATAATCCAAGAAATTAAAGCTTTGGCAGATGTTACGTATTATGAAATAGAAATACAATTACAAGATATTAAAGATTATGACATTGTAATTGCTGCCACAGATGATAAAATATTAGACCACAGTATATCTGTTTTTTGTAAAGAGAAAAAAATTCCAATAAATTCAGTAGACAATATAGAAGATTGTAGTTTTATATTTCCAGCGTATATCAAGCAAAAAGATGTGGTGGCAGCATTTTCCAGCGGAGGAAAATCCCCTGTTATATCGCAGTACCTTAAAGAAGAAATGCAAAAAAATATGCCATGTTTCATTGGTGATATAGCGGACTGTATTGGTAATATAAGGGGAGATGTTAAAACCAGAGCTTGTATAGAGCTGAGAAAAGATATATATAAAAACATTTTAGAAACAGGCATAAAACTCCATTGTGTGCCGGATATGACAGAAATAGAGGATATAATAGAAAGGACAATTAATAATGCCACAATTAAGTAACCGAGTAAAAACATTTACTGACTCTGTTATTCGGCGTATGACAAGAATTAGTGATGAATATAATGCAATTAATCTTTCTCAGGGTTTTCCAGACTTCGACCCACCAAAAGAAATATTAGACAAGCTGGCGGAGGTTGCTTATAAAGGACCACACCAATATTCAGTTACATTTGGTGCTGACAATCTTAGAGAAGCATTAGCTAGAAAACAGAGCAAAGCTATAAACCGCCAGATAGATTCCCAAAAAGAAATTGTAGTAACCTGTGGTGGTACAGAAGCTATGATGTGTACTATGATGACTATTTGTAATCCAGGAGACAAAGTTTTAGTGTTTTCGCCATTTTATGAAAATTATGGTGCAGATGCAATTTTATCAGGTGCTGAGCCTATATACATACCACTTGTACCACCAGACTACCACTTTGATATAAACTTAGTAGAAAAAGGATTTAAAGATGGTGCAAAGGCAATAATTATCTGTAACCCATCCAACCCATGTGGGAAAGTTTTCACAAGAGAAGAACTAGAAGCAATAGGTCGTCTCGTATTAAAATATGATGTTTACGCAGTTACAGATGAGGTATATGAACATCTGGTGTATGAACCATACAAACATACCTATATGTCATCCTTGCCAGATATGTATGAACATACAATTACGTGCAATTCACTGTCCAAGACATTCTCAATCACAGGCTGGCGGCTAGGCTATATTATTGCGCCCGAAGAAGTTATAGATGGTGCAAAAAAAGTACATGACTTTTTAACAGTAGGGGCAGCAGCACCACTTCAGGAAGCAGCAGTAATAGGTCTTAATTTTCCAGAAACATATTATGATGGATTAAAAAAGCTTTATACCGAAAAAAGGGATTACTTTCTTGCAGGACTTGACCGCATTGGTCTTGAGCATAATATTCCTCAAGGTACATATTTTGTACTGCTTGACATACAGCAATTTTTGAATTTACCACAGTTTAGTGGTTATACAGACCTTATGTTTTGTGAATGGATGATTAAAGAAATTGGTGTAGCAGCAGTACCGGGTTCAAGCTTTTTTAAAGAAGATGTAAACAACTTTATACGACTTCATTTTGCAAGAGAAAAAAGCACACTGGATAAAGCACTTGCAAGACTTGAAAAGCTTAAACTATAATTATTATTAAACTCGTATTTTGCATAAATAATAGTCATAAATTCTTAAATTTAAAATGATAGACTAAGAAGCAACAGAAGAAAATTTTTTTCTGTTGTTTTTTTCTTTTTTATTGCAACTTTTTTATAAAAAAACTGTCTATAAAGATAAAGGGGCAGATAAGCTTTATTATAAGGGGTGCTGTGATGGACGATGAAACAATAGTACAATTATTGTGGGATAGAAAAGAGCAGGGACTAGAAGATATGTCTGCAAAATACGAAAAATACTGTTTTTCTATTTCATGTCGTATTGTTAACGATAAAGAGGATGCAAAAGAGTGTGTAAACGATACATGGCTTAATGCTTGGAATTCAATTCCTCCAAGCAGACCATATAACCTTGCAGGATATCTTGCAAAACTTGTTCGTAATATTTCTATTAATTGTTATAATAAAAAACATACATTGAAACGAGGAGGTGATAATATAGTGGTTGCATTAGACGAGCTGTCAGAGTGTATTGATTCTGGCAGCAGGGTTGAAGAAAGCCTAGAACTAAAACTGATAACAGATATAATAACAGACTTTTTAGCTTCACAGGATAAGACAAAACGCTGGATTTTCCTGCAAAGGTATTTTTATATGGCAGAGATTAAAGAGATAGCAGACAGGCTTGAAATAAAACAAGGAACTGTCAAATCAGTTTTATACCGTATGCGTAAACAATTAAAAAAATGGCTTGAAAAGGAGGCTATTTATTTATGATAAAAAGAGAAGAAACATTACTACATGCAATAGGAGAGCTGCCAGAGGAAATAGTTGCAGAAGAAGATATGGATGCATTAAAACTAGGAGCTAGGCAACTTGAACAAGAAGAAGAGAAGAATAAATTAATATATATAAGCCATTATATGATGATGGTAGCATCATGTATTATTGTCTTTATTATATTTGTCAATGTATTGTATAAGTCGAACATTAATAAATCAGATGACAATATTCAACACAATAATATATATTCTGATACAGATAACAATACAAATTATAATAATAATAACAGTATTAAAAAAAAATCTGCCAATGTTTTCGTAATGGACATTCAAGAAAAAATGGTAGAGGACTCTTTATCCTCCAACAAAAAAAAGGTTACTGACAATGCTTATAGTATGAAAAAAATTCCGCATGGAAAAACAGTGCAGTTACATCTAACAGAACATAAGTATATTGTATTCAGTCTTGATATAAACTTTCATCTCATCACTGCTAACAAAAAAAATAAGGCTTATAAAGCAAAAAAGCAAGTATACTTTGATGTAAGTAGTAATAAAACAACTTTAGATGTAGTTATACCAAAATGGAAAAAACAAGGAATTAGTATAATTGCATATGCAGAAACAGATAAGGCAGGGTATGGTACATTTTATATTGGAAAATCAGAGAATGGCATTGAAAAAAATAATGAAAAAGGAGACATATATTATGGAATATTTATTAAAGAAGATTAAAAAACACATAATAACTGTATTTACAGTTGCACTTATATTAGCTTTTATATCTGGATATGGTATAAAGATTGTTACAGATACAAAATTTAGTGCAAGCTCTATGGCTTCTGCTAAAGACAGCGGCAAAGATACCAATACATTTAACAAAGTGCCTGTATATGGTAAAAACCAGAAGGCAAAAATCAAAAAATATCTTTCTTCACTACCTGACGAAATAACTGTAACAGAGGCAAAGAAAAAAGGTATAATAATATCTGCCTATGATAGCAAAGTAAACAAACAGTTTCAAAAAGATTGGATGGATTTTTATAAATATGCAAGAGCAGGAGAAAAAGAATACAACTCAAAATATGAAGCTGTTATATGCTATGCAAAAGCACACAATAAACGTGCCATAGTATTGCTTTCTTATACTGTAGAAGGTGATGCCTGCTATACATATGTGTCATTTATAAATGGCACATATTATGTACTTAATGATTCTAGCAGAGATAAATATAAAGCTAGTTCATGGGATGGATATAGTAATCTAATGGTTTATAAATCACTTAGAAAATATAAACCAGATAAAAGTACTAACATGAAGGATTTAAAATCAAATCACAATATAGAATTTTATCTTTTTAAAAAGCAGAATATTACACGTAAAAAAATGATTAAGATTATTAATAATAATTATAAATATGCTGTTGATTATTATAGTATATATCATATGTGATTACAATATAGTTTTTACAAATTTCTGATACAGCTCTTACGCCATAAATGTAGGGGCTGTATATTATATTGTTTTATTGATATGTTTAGTGGTAACACTTAGTTTTTTAATGCGTTGCCTCAATTTCCTTTATTTAAAGACCTACTATTTGAGAAATAAATACAATAAAAAATAAAAAATTATATATCTTCTATACAATATAATATGGTAAAATTAAGATGAATTAACACAGAAAAAAATTCCTTGAAAACAAAGGAGATTGTTATGAATAACTCACAGCCTGTTACATTAAAAGAAATACGTACTCATGGCACAAAACTTTTTCCATTTGCCATATATCATACTTATTTTACAAGAAAAGGTACATTTATTATGCCTCATTGGCATGACGAAGTGGAAATTTTATATTTTTCTAAAGGAAATTTTCAGTTAGAAATCAATATGGAGAAATTTCAGGTTAACTCTGAAAGCATATATTTTATAAATCCCGGGGAACTGCATAGTATAACTATGGAAACCGATGATTGTTATGAAGATGCTATGGTCTTTTCTCCTGAAATACTGAATTTTGATTCTTATGATACTGTACAGATACAATTAATTCGACCAATTCAAAAAGGATGTATGGCTTTTCCACGTTGTATTTTTCCAGACCACCCTGCATTTACAGCGATACGTAATACATTTATGGATATTATAAATTCCTTTGAATATATTCTTTCTAAAGAGTTTTTTCTATCTAATAGTGCAATTGCTGACAATTTAACAGCACAATTATATATAAAATCTTATTTAATGCGTATCTTTGCCATACTTTCGAGCTACAAATTGTTTACATCCACAGAAAAAAATTCAGACAAGCATATAGAAGATATTAAAATGGTGCTGGCATATATTAAAGATAACTATAGAGAAAAAATATATATTTCTGATTTGGCAGAACAGGTCAGTTTAAATGAACAGTATTTCTGCCGTTTTTTCAAGAAAGTAATGGGTCGTTCACCGATTGAATATGTCAATGAATACCGTATTAAACAATCATTACGCCTTTTAGAAGATACAAACCTTTCTGTTGTGGAGGTATGCTTGGAATGTGGCTACAATAATCTTGGAAATTTTCTTAGAGAATTTAAAAAACATACAGGTACTACACCATTGCAATACCGCAAGAAAAAGTCATAATTTCGTATTTTTTAATCAAATAAATGTAAGACAGAACCAATATTAGTCATTATAATAGATAGAAAAATATATAGATTATTAGTTATTTCACTCAAAAATATGTGAATAGTTGGAGGTACAATTATGATAAAAAAATGGTGGCATGATAAAGTAGCATATCAGATTTACCCAAAAAGTTTTTGTGATTCCAACGGAGATGGTATTGGTGATATTCGTGGAATTATCAGTAAACTTGATTACTTACAGGATTTAGGTGTAGATATTATCTGGCTTTCGCCTTGTTATTCTTCCCCACTGGCGGACCAAGGATATGATATTTCTGACTATTACAATATTGACCCTCGTTTTGGCACAATGGAAGATATGGAACACCTAATTAAAGAAGCTAAAAAACGTAATATGTACATACTGATGGATCTTGTAGTAAACCACTGTTCTGATGAACATGAATGGTTTAAGAAGGCTTGCGAAGACCCAGATGGAAAATATGGAAAGTTCTTTTATTTAAGGGATAAGGATGGGGACAAACTGCCAACAAACTGGCGTTCTTGTTTCGGAGGTCCTGTATGGGAAGACCTACCCGGTACTAATAAACAGTATCTCCACATATTCCACAAAAAACAGCCTGATTTAAACTGGGAAAACCCAGAACTTCGTGAAGAAGTGTATAAAAATATCAACTGGTGGCTTGACAAAGGATTAGGAGGTTTTCGTATAGATGCAATTATAAATATAAAAAAGGCACTTCCATTCCGTGATTATACACCAGATAGAGAGGATGGATTGTGTAATATAGGTGAGATGTTAAAGGATGCAAAGGGAATTGGTGAATTCTTAGGAGAGATGCGTGACCGTACATTTAAGAAATATGACGCATTTTCTGTAGGAGAAGTATTTAACGAAAAACCAGAAGAAATTCCTGATTTCATCGGAGAAAATGGCTACTTTTCTAGTATGTTTGATTTTAATGAAGCATCTTTTGGACAAAGTATAAAAGGCTGTTATGATGCAAAGCAAATTACACCAGATGATTATAAAAATTGCTGTTTTGAAGCACAGAAAAAAATAGGAAATATTGGTTTTTTATCAAATATTATTGAAAACCACGATGAACCACGTGGAGTTAGCCATTATATTCCTCAGGGAGACTGCTGTCCAGAGAGCAAAAAAATGCTGGCTGCTTTAAACTTTATGCTGCGTGGGATTCCATTTATCTATCAAGGACAGGAACTTGGCATGGAGAATATAGAATTTACATCAATTGAGCAAGTAGATGACATTTCCACGCTTGATGAATATCAAGTTGCACTTAATGCAGGGTTATCTCCTGAAGATGCACTAAAAGCTGTTGCCAAGTTTAGTCGTGACAATGCTCGTACTCCAATGCAATGGTCTGATACACTACATGCTGGATTTACTACAGGAACACCATGGCTTAATGTCAATCCAAATTATACTAGAATCAATGCGGCGGCACAGCAGAATGACCCTGATTCTGTGAGGAGCTTTTACAAAAAACTGATTGCTTTACGCAAGAATCCTGACTACAAAGAAACTATAGTATATGGCTCTTTAGAACCAGTATGGAGAGAACAGCACAACCTTATGGCATACTATAGGACAGGTGATAAAACACTGCTTGTAATTGGAAATTATCAGAGAGAATATCAAAAAATTACATTGCCAACACCATACAAAAAAATACTAATTAATAACTATGCAGACTTAGCAGAAGAAAACAATGCAATTACATTACATGGGTATCAGGTAGTAATACTAGAAATGTAACACAATTTCGTCTAAATATATATAATTAAATAGTGCCTAAAAAGCATCTTAGATTATCATCTAGGGTGTTTTTTTGTGCACATAGTTTTCTTTATATATTCTGGATATTCTGCTTGACAATTAAATCTTACTGGTGTAATATATAGCAATAAAAATAAATATTACATCAGTAGTATTTAAAAAGAACCTGACAGTCCAATGAATGGAGGTTTTTATAATGAATGGCAAAGGCAGAAAAAATAGAGCAAATAGAAGAGTTATATTAGCAATTATAGTAGTCCTTTTTTTTGGTACATTTTCTTTAATTGTATTATGTAAACTTTTACAGGACAGCACTATTATTTCAAATTTTGAAGTAGGCTTCGCAAAAACAAAGAAACCAGAAGATTTACTGAAAGATTATATGTCATATATAGAGTCTGAAAATTTTGATAAGATGTATGAAATATTAGCCAAAGAAAGCAAGGCGTATATTTCTTATGACGATTTTATTATTCGTAATAAAAATATATACAATGGCATAGAAGCAAAAAATATCAGTATAGACATTTACGATATCAAACAAAACAGCAAGAAAAGTATTATTGTTTTTTATAAAACACAAATAGATAGTATTGCAGGAAAGATAAATTTTAAAAATAAAGCTACTTTTATAAAGGAGAAAGAAAATACAAGTAATGAAACATATCGGCTTATCTGGCATGAAAATTTAATTTTTCCAGATTTAGAGCCAGCTTATAAAGTAAAAGTTATTAAGCAAGAAGCAAAAAGAGGAGTGATTATTGACAGGAATGGCAAAGAGCTAGCAGGTTGGACAACTGCGTCTTCTGTAGGAATTATACCAGAAAAGTTTAAAAATAAAAATATTCGTATTCTTTCAAAACTTTTAGGTATTTCTAAAAAGACAATTATAAAGAAACTGTCGCAAAAATGGGTTAAAAATGATTCATTTGTCCCTATTAAGATAATTCCTAAATTGCTTGAATCTGAACGATTACTTGAATTGGACAATGAAAAAATTAAACAAAAGACTCAATTACAGCAAAATTTGCTTGAAATTTCAGGAGTTATGCTTACAGATATAAAGGTCAGAAATTATCCGTTAGGCAAAGCAGCATCTCATCTGACTGGTTATGTGCAAAGTGTGACTGCTCAAGATTTGGAGGAACATCCTGATGAGGGATACAGTGCCAGTAGCATTATTGGAAGAGCAGGTATGGAAGCACTCTATGAAAAGAAACTTAAAGGGCAGGATGGTTATAAAATAGCTATTACAGACCAAAATGGTGCAATAGTAACTGTTTTAACAGAAACTATTAAGAAAGATGGACAGACAATAAAATTGACAATCGATGCAAAATTACAAGAGGAACTATATCAAAAGTTTAAAGATGATAAAAGTTGTTCGGTCGCAATAAATCCATATACTGGTGAGGTATTAGCGTTAGTTAGTACACCCTCTTTTGACAGCAATGATTTTATATATGGAATGTCTGAAAAACTTTGGATGTCATTAAATAACGATGAAAAAAAGCCATTTTATAACAGATTTCGGCAAAAGCTCTGTCCCGGCTCTTCATTTAAACCAATTATTGCAGCAGTAGGATTAGAAACTAATGTATTAAATCCATATGAAGACTTTGGCAATGAAGGACTTAGTTGGCAAAAAGATAAGAGCTGGGGAGGGTATTATATTACAACTTTACATGAAACTACTCCTGCAAATATGAAAAATGCCTTAATTAATTCAGATAATATTTATTTTGCTAAACTGGCATTGCGCATAGGTAAGCAAAGGCTAGAAAAAAGCCTTAAGCATTTAGGGTTTAACAAAAAGCTCCCATTTGAAATTTCTGTTTCAGAATCACAGTATGCAAATAATGGCAGCATAGGAACCCAGATACAACTTGCTGACAGTGGATATGGGCAGGGACAGATTCTCATAAACCCAGTTCATTTAGCTTCTTTGTATACAGGTTTTGTGAATGGAGGAGATATTTTAAAACCATATCTGCGTTACAATATAAAAAGAAGCTCGAAGGTCTGGATTAATCAGGCATTCTCAAAAGAAACTGCAGATATTGTAAAGGAATGCCTAATCAGTGTAATTAGTTCATATCACGGAACGGGGCATACAGCATATATGGAGGATATTTCACTGGCTGGAAAGACTGGCACAGCAGAGATTAAAAATTCAAAAGAAGACAATAGTGGAACAGAGCTTGGATGGTTTTGTGTATTTACTACTGATATGAATATTAAAAAGCCAGTGCTTCTTTTAAGTATGACAGAAGATGTAAAAGGACGTGGCGGCAGTGGATATGTTGTAAAAAAAGATAAGGAGATACTGGAGACATATGTTAGTAAGACAGAGTAATAATATTATTAATAGCAGTGTTGGTTTTAGGCAAAAACACTTTGTGGTATCGAGAACATTTATTTTAACTGTTGTGTTTTGTAGTCTTATGGCTGTATTAGTTGTACGCCAGTTTTATCTTCAGATTATGCAGGACGAAAATTACAGTACAAATACAGGTAAAGGTGCTAAAAAAATAGTAATAGAAAATGCTGCAAGGGGTAATATTTATGATTGTAATGGAAAAATTTTAGCAACAAACCGTTTGTCTTATAATATTACAGTAACAGATAGTGGCAGCTATAAGTCAGACAGAGAAAAACAGCTTTCCCTTAATAGTATGATTTATAAATTGAGACAGACAGCACTAAAATATCACATAAAGCTTGAAAATGGTATTGAGGTTGAGACAGGAAAAGACGGAAAATATTATT
>CANOID010000006.1 GCA_947565985.1 uncultured Lachnoclostridium sp. | reverse complement strand
ATTTTTTCAAAAACAATTTATAGAAATATATAAAACTATACACCAACACACGCACTTTTTGATTTTTGCTTGCTTTCACTTTGTCTATATACAATCTTTGTCTTAGATGGGTCAATTCTATCTGCTTCTAAAATTATTTCTCCAATTTCACCTGCAGTAATTTCTCCACAAATTGGATTTTTTACACTGTCAATTTTTCCAGATATTACAGCGTTAACTTCGCTGTTTTCAAATGATAAATCTGTCTGTTCCATTGTACAGTCCTTAAGAACTAGTCCCTTACAATAGCAAAGAGGTTGTGTGCCAATAATTTTACAACGTACTAGTTTCAAATTCTCTGAATACCAGCCAAGATATTCCCCACGAACGATAGAATCCTCCACAGTGACATTTTTGCTGTGCCAAAAAGCGTCCTTTGTGTCAAGGTTAGAGTTTCGGATTATAGCATTTTCCACATACTGAAATGAATATTTGCCTGTCATAGTTAAGTCATCTATTTCCATATCTCTACATTCAAAGAATGGATATTCGGACTCCAATGTAGAATGCTTAATTCTTAAATCACTACACCGCCATGCAAATTCTGGGGAATGAATTTCACACTCACCAAGAAAAATGTTTCCATGACATTCACGCAATGCTTTAATTCCATTCATATTACAGTTTTCCATTGTGATATCTTCATCATACCACAGTGCTGCCCGACATCCTTCTGTCATTGTAATATCCCGAATAGCAGCACCTTTTGTATGCCAGAACGGATAACGGAGATTAAAATAGCATCTCTCCACGGTAATATCTGATGTTTCTTTCAAAGCAGATTCTCCATCTGCTGGTCCATCAAAAGAGCAATCAATAATTTTTGCTCCATTAATTCCATATAAAGCACGTTCTTCATCGTAAGTTTGTTTTGTAAATTCTATCATATATTAAGTCCCCTTTCCAAATTCACTTTATTTAAATAATATTTTTATGCAGCCATTTCCCACGCTTTAAGCGAATTAAAAAAAGCACACCTCTGACACACAGCTCACCACACATTGCAAGCCATACACCATGCAGCCCAAGTTTTGGTGCTAGAAAAGCCGCTGTTGTAATACGAACACCCCACATACTAATTAAATTGAGTATACTTGGAACACGTGTGTCTCCTGCTCCACGCAATGCTCCTGCTACAACAATTGATGCTGCATAAAAAGGCTCTGCAAATGCCTCTATTCTAAGTATTTGTGTTCCAAGCAGACGTACATTTTCATCTGGTGTCAGCATCGCAAACATATATGGTGAAAAGAAGAACATTAAAACACCCATAACTGACATAATGCTAACTCCTAATAAGACAGATAGCCATGCATATCTTTTTGCCAACTCTTTTTTACCAGCTCCAAGACTCTGACCTACAAGAGTTGTAGCAGCAGTTCCAACACCATAACCCGGCATATAACACAAGCTTTCTGCGGTAACAGCCAGTGTGTTTGCCGCAATGGCTACTGTTCCAAGTGGTGCAGTAATATGTGTCTGTGCCACCTGTGCCCCACATAATACGATATGTTCAAATGCAACTGGCAAAGCTATTATTGCAGCTTTTTTGTAATACACCAAATTTCGTTTTCTACCTGTACCTTTTTTAATTTTAAGGTAATCTGATTTTATACAGGCAGCCCATAGCATAAATGTTGCGGTTACTATCTCTGACAAAGCTGTGCCAAGTGCCGCACCAGCTACACCAAGACCTGCACCAACTATTGTTAGTGTGAAACCAAAAAAATCCACTTGTCTAGTGGGAAAAATCAGCAGGAAATTAAAAAATACATCCAGTATGCACATTATTATATTTAGTGCACCTGGTGTTTTCATATCGCCGCTACATTGAAGCATACTTCCGGCAAGCTGGCGTAGCTGCGTTGCAGGTAAAGCACATGAAAATATTAAAAAATACCTAGAAGCCGCAGTTGTAATTTCTTCTCTGCCTCCAAGCCATACAGGAAGTATCGGACTGATTAAAATACCAGATAACGATAAAAGTACGCCAAATACTAGTCCAAATACCAGCGAATGACGAAAAACATCTCTTGCTTCATTTTTTCTTCCAGCTCCGGCAAGGTGAGCAACTTGAACGGAAAAACCTGTTGCGGCTGAAATACATAAACCTCCAAGCAACCATGACGAACTGGAAATAAGTCCAATTGCTGCCGAAGCCTTTGCACCCATGCTTCCAACCATAGCTGCGTCAATGTACTGCATGACAATAGAAGTTATTTCGGCAAGAATTGCTGGAATACTTAGCCTTATAACTAGTTTTATCTGCTGCCTAAAGGACAATTTTTCACTGTTGTTAAGCCAATTTATTGTATTTTTTTCTTGTGCCACAATGACCTAATGACCTCCTTCCTGATAAAAAGTATAACTCTAATATAAGCAAATAGCAAATACTTATATTGAATATATATGTATGCCCCACAATTATAAATGATAAATTTTTTACTTCATATATTGTTTAGGACTGACACCATATATTTTCTTAAATTCTTTAATAAAATAACTAGAATCAAATCATTTTGTGCAGAGTTTTTTATATCAGGAACACTGGCAAGCATTTCATATCCTAGTGTAATATGTAACATAAATTCACTAGCAAGAAGATTTATAGAATATTCATAAGCGTGCAATTTTTCTTTTTGTTCAGTAAGCATACGTCTTGCTAATTCTGCAAGCCATGTTATCCTATCCAGTTGGAAATACAATATAAGTGCTTACTTAAAAAAGCAAGGGTGTTCTTAATCTAACATATTCTATCAATCCAAGGTAGATTTGATTTAGTTGCAGTACCATTACATCCAGAAGTGTCACTGACGATTGGATGTATACAAAATAAAAATACTCATTCACAGGCTGCCACAAAATTTATTTATTTTTTAAAACAATAAAATACATGGACAAACTTTACTTTGCCCATGCATTTGTACACTTTACTGCCCTTTTCCAACCATTAATACGCTTTTGTCTTTCTTCTTCTATTATTTGAGGTTTAAAGCCTTTATTAACTGCTATATTGTCAAGTATTTCCTCTTTGTTTTTCCAGTAACCCACTGCAAGTCCTGCCAAATATGCCGCTCCCATTGCTGTACTTTCTACACATTCTGGTCGAAGTACTACAGTGTCAATAATATCTGCCTGTACCTGCATTAAAAAATCATTTGAGCTGGCACCACCGTCTACCTTCAAAGTGGAAAGCTTTATAGCGGAATCTGCTTCCATTGCTTGTAATACATCATTTACCTGATAAGCAATTGACTCTAATGTTGCCCGTATTATATGATATTTATTGACACCACGCGTAAGTCCTGTCACTGTCCCTCTCGCATACTGATTCCAATAAGGTGCACCTAAACCAGTAAAGGCAGGAACGACATAACAACCGTTCGTATCAGGTACTTTTTGTGCCATATATTCAGAATCTTCTGCTGAATCAATCAGTCGCATTTCATCTCGAAGCCACTGTACAGAGGCTCCAGCAATAAAGATAGAGCCTTCCAGTGCATAGGTTACTTTTTTATCTATTCCCCACGCAATTGTAGTAACAAGTCCATTGTCAGAAAATACAGGTGTTTCCCCTGTATTCATTAAAAGAAAACAACCTGTGCCGTATGTGTTTTTTGCCTCTCCTTTCTGAAAGCAACTCTGTCCAAAAAGAGCTGCCTGTTGGTCTCCTGCTGCACTCCCGATAGGAACAGAATCACCTAGAAAAGAGACATCTGTCATTCCATATATTTCACTGGAGGAATGTACTTCTGGCAGCATACACAGGGGAATATTAAGTTCTTCTAAAATATCTTTATCCCATTTCAGCTCATTAATGTTATACATCATAGTACGCGAGGCATTGGAGTAATCTGTCACATGAACCTGTCCTTTTGTCAATTTCCAAATCAACCATGTATCAACAGTTCCAAATAGAAGTTCACCGTTATTTGCACGCTCACGAGTACCTTCTATATTATCAAGAATCCACTTTAACTTTGTAGCTGAAAAATAGGCATCAATAACAAGTCCTGTCTTCCTGCGAAAAATATCTGTCAGTCCTTTTTCTTTTAAGCTGTCACAGTATTCTGATGTTCTGCGACACTGCCAGACTATAGCATTATACACTGGCTCTCCCGTCTTTTTGTCCCATACAATGGTAGTTTCCCGCTGGTTTGTAATACCAATTGCCGCAATATCTTCTGCGGATATTCCAGCTTTTAACATCGCTTCTACTGCTACTCCAAGCTGCGAGGACCAAATTTCATTGGCATTGTGTTCCACCCAGCCTGCAGCGGGAAAAATCTGAGTAAATTCTTTTTGGGCAGTTGATATAATTTTACCTTTTTTATCAAATAAAATGCAGCGATTGCTTGTTGTTCCAGCATCCAATGCCATAATATACTTTTTCATAAAAAATCCTCAAGCCTTTAAATTTTTTATAATTCAAACTTCTTTACCATTTGATTTAATACTGTAGTCTGGTTTGCAAGCTGTTCTGATGTTGCATAAGTTTCTTCTGATACTGCAGAGTTATCGTTTACTCCTTGGGAAATTTCTTCAATGCCTGTACGTATCTGTTCCATATTTTCTGCCTGAAGTATAGCCTTTTCAGCAGTATTTTTAATAATATTATTTACATCGTTTACTGCACTTACAGACTTTTCAAGAGAAACCATAACATTACCCGCAATTTCATTTCCCTTGTTAATTTCTTCCATAGAAACTCCTATCAGCTCTTTCGTCATATTAGCCGCTTTTGAACTTTCCAAAGCTAACTTGCCAATTTCATCAGCAACCACTGCAAAACCTTTTCCAAGTTCTCCTGCACGAGCTGCTTCTATAGAAGCATTAAGTGACAACAAATTTGTCTGATCTGCAATCTCCTCTATTGTCTGAATAATACCTACAACCTTTTGTGATGTCTCTCGTATCTCATTCATTGCATCCATCATCATTTTCATGTTATCTTGATTTTGTTCCATCATAGTCGTAACATGTACTGTCGCCTCCACAGAAAGTTCTGCATCCTTGCGATTTTCCAGCACTTGTTCCGTAACTGTATTAGTTGTTGACGCAAGCCTCTGTACAGCAGTAGCCTGTGTCTGTGCACCTTCTGCAAGCATCTGGGAAGCCTCTGCAAGTTCTGATGCTCCGATTGAAACCTGCCCAGCACTGTCACTAATTCCCTGCATTACATTTTTCATAGAATCCGATATGTTAATTAAAGCATCCTTTATTTTCTGGAATTCTCCAACATAGTCATTTTTCAATTCAATGCTTAGTTTACCACTTGCAATCCTGTCCAGAACTTCAGCCGTCTCATCTATGTATACAATATACTCTTTAAGTCTAGTTACTGTCTTGCCAATAGATTCTCCCAGTTCTCCAATTTCATCTTCTGATGTTATATCAAGATTTACATCCAAATCACCTGCAGCAAGCTGTTGTGCTGTATTATTCAGTTCCATAATAGGTTTTGTCAGTTTTGCAGCACTTCTCTTGATACTAAGTACAATCATCAAAATACCTACTACAAATATAACCACAAGTATAACAAGCATTCCTATTAACTGTGAGTAATATTCAAGAAATGGCATATTACTGATTACTGTATAGCCAGTTTTTCCAACAGGACCTGCTACACCATATTTTGTTGTACCATTTGCTTTATATTTCATAAAGATTTCTTCTTCTGTAGGTACAACATCTTTAACATTCTGTGATATATCTACATCGGCGATATTTTTCTGTGACATATTACTCTGTGGATGATAAAGAATCATTCCCGCATCAGAAATCAAGAATACAAATCCATCATTTCCTATTTTATAATTATCCATAATAATATCCAAATGGTCAAGTGCAACATCAACGCCTGCTACACCAAGTATCTGTGTAACAGTTGCATCGTAAACTGGAGTTACAGCACTTAAAATAACTTTATTGCTAGCTGGGTCTACATATGGCTCTGTCAATATTGTAGAACCTGTTTCTATACATGGCTGATACCATACACGTTCTGTAACCTCCCAGTCATCCCCCGATGTATACCCATCTGACTGCGTCAACACATTGGCATCTATATCTGCAATCCAAGTTGTCATAATATTTTCGACATCAGTTTTTACAACATTGGCTAAATTCTGTTTTACTGTATCCATTTTTTCTGTCTCTAAAATATTGTCTCCTGCCTTTGTTTCTGTAAGCACATACTGTATCTCTGGATTGACTGCCAGTTGTGCTGATGCCTTTGCATATTCTTCAAAAAAGCCAGTAAGTTGGTTGGCTGCTGATTCAGATTGTAATTTTAACTCTGATTTTTTAGATTCTACAATAATCCACTGTACCATAAAAATAGCAACTATTGCTACTACCAAAAATACTATTAGAACGCTTCGTCCAACCTGTAACAAAATCTCATCTGCAATACGTTTCTTTGAATGTGTTTTTTTTTGGTTTTTTTTCCCCATAAAAATTACTTCTCCTCTCTTTCTTTTATTTAAAAATAATCTTTTTTATTATCTCTATTATACTCTTTTCTTTGCAATAGTACAAGCAAATTCTATGGTTTTAATATTTCTAAAATCAAAACTTGAAAATGGAATATGGCAAAGCTATAATGAATGTATATAATACAAATACTATATTATAATAGAGTTTTTAGTTAGGAGGACTTAATATGTTTGAGTTTACACAAGACTGTATAACAGGAATTGATATGATTGATGATGAACACAGGCAGTTATTTCATATTATCAATCATCTAGCTGATGCATTAGCTGATGGTAAAGATAGTGTAAAACAAAATGATTTAGGAGACTATATCAAGTATTTTATTGAATATGGCAAAAATCATTTTGCACATGAAGAGGCATGGATGGAAAGACACAATGACCAAGAACTGCCAAGACAGCGCCTTGCTCATCAATTTTTTATGAATAAGATGCAGTCAATTGATTTAATAGGACTTAATAATGAAGAAAAATATCCAATCACCAAAGATTTACTTATTTATATGATTAAATGGCTCTATGGACATATTTTAAATAGTGATACAATGATTGGAAAAATAGTGCATCTGTCAGAGACTCCAACTATTCATCACAACGAAGAAAATAATAAAGATGAGGTGGTTTACTGCGAATTTCTTCCTAAATACCACACTGGCGTAGAACAAATTGATAGGGAACATAAGAAATTGTTTGCAATAATAAATGATATTTATAAATTAGTTGAAAATTACAGTAATGAAAGATATGATGAAATACTTGGGCTGTTAGACAGGTTGGAAGAATATACACAAACCCATTTTAACCATGAAGAAGAAATTATGGAAAAGCACAATTTTCCAAAACTAGAATTTCAAAGAAATGCCCATGCATCTTTTATTGAGCGTTTGTCTGACAGAGATATGGGAGAAGAAATGGAAAATCCAAAAGAATTTTTAGAGGGTCTTTTAGACTTCCTCTATGCTTGGCTGGGGAATCATATTATTAAACATGATATGCAGATAGCACCATATGTAATTTAGGACAGATATTATAAAAAATGGCATAAGGCGACTAATTATATCTAATGCCTTATGCCTACAACTTCTACATCTGTTTTAAATATGCTTCATAACCAACCTTGCTAAGTTTTGTGTCTTTTGCCACTACTTGTTCTTTAAGATTTTCTTTATAGTCTGTAAGCTTTGCACGAAGTGCTTTGTCTGATATTGACAACATCTTTGCAGCAAGAATTGCGGCATTGGCAGCACCATTTATAGCCACTGTAGCCACAGGAATACCTGATGGCATCTGTACTATAGAATATAAAGAATCAACTCCGCCAAGTGATTTTGTATAAATAGGTACACCAATTACAGGTAGGTTAAACATTGCTGCACACATTCCCGGAAGATGTGCAGCACCACCTGCTCCTGCAATTATAACTTCTATTCCTCTGTCTTCTGCTGATTTTGCGTATTCTACGAATACATCTGGCTCCCTGTGAGCAGAAATTACTTTCATTTCATATTCAATTCCAAATTCTTCAAGCATCTTTGCTGCTTTACTCATTATAGGAAGGTCAGAATCACTTCCCATTAATATACTTACTTTAGACATATTTACCTCGCTTTATTTATTGTACTAATTAAAGTTTAAAGAATAAAATCTGACAAAACATAATTGCTTACATCCAATCCTTCGTCAGTTAAATAAATTTTATCACTATTTGCATCTTTTGCCAATAGGTTATTTTGCAAATGTCGATTTATAATATTTCCATATACTTTATCTATCTCTACCCCAAACCTCTCTGTAAATACGCTTTTTGAAATCCCACTGCACATTCTGAGACCCAGAAACATAAATTCTTCCATTTTATCTTTAACTGAAAGTTTATTATAATTATCCCCAATATTATTGTGTATTTTGGATAGTGCCTTACTGCTAGTGAAACTGCTGTTAAATATTTGAATATATTTTTCAAAATCCCTTGTACCAGTAAACCTTATGCCATCAATATAAGAAGAAGCTCCAAGACCTATACCTAGATAGTCTTTGCCTATCCAATATGCTATATTGTGGCGGCATTCTTTTCCATGTTTGCTGTAATTAGAAATTTCATACCTATTATAACCATACTTTTGTAAAATTTCTTTTGTCATGCTGTACATTTCTCTGTCAGTGTCTTCATCTACTACTTTTAGTTCACCACGTTCTTGCATTTCATAAAATATAGTATCAGGCTCAATAATAAGGCTGTATGCTGAAATATGCTGCGGCTCAAGAGCAAGCACTTTATAAAGTGTATCTTTGTAACTTTCTATTGTCTGATATGGTATTCCTGCCATTATATCAATATTTATATTGTCAAAACCAGCACGCTTTAGCTTTATGTAATTTTTATAAAACTCCTCATATGTATGTATACGTCCTAGACTTTTAAGTTCGTTGTTTTGTGCAGACTGAAGCCCTAAACTTATCCTATTTATGCCAATTTTTTTAAAGACCTCAATATGTTCTTCTGAAATTGTACCTGGATTTGCTTCTATAGTAAATTCTGTCTGGATGTCTGTATATTTATTTACAACTTGTCCTAATTTAAGAAGATATTCTGGTTCAAGGCACGTTGGTGTACCTCCTCCTATAAATACTGTATCAAAATTAATATTTTTAAATATCTGTTCCCACGCTGACAGTTCATTAATAAGAGCAGATACATATTTTTCTTTTTGTTTGATACTTTCATTGTAAACACTAAATGACAGAAAGTCACAGTAGAGACATTTTTGCACACAAAATGGGATGTGAATATATAACTTCATATATTTTATTTGCCATCCTCATCAAGCTTTAATACACTCATAAACGCTTGCTGTGGAATTTCAACACTGCCAAATTGCCTCATACGCTTTTTGCCCTCTTTTTGTTTTTCAAGTAGCTTTCTTTTTCTTGAAATATCACCGCCATAGCACTTAGCAAGCACATCTTTTCTCATAGCCTTTACAGTCTCTCTTGCAATTATCTTACTTCCTATTGCAGCTTGTATAGGTATCTCAAAAAGCTGTCTTGGTATCTCGTTTTTGAGCTTTTCACACATTTTGCGTCCCCGCTCATAAGCGGTGTCTGCATGAAGTATAAATGAAAGTGCATCAATTTCTTCACGGTTTATCAAAATATCAAGTTTTACAAGCTTAGAAGGCACATAACCTTTCATATCATAATCAAGGGAAGCATAACCCCTTGAACGTGATTTTAATGCATCAAAGAAATCGTATATTATCTCATTTAATGGTAGTTCATACTTTAAAAGAGCACGTGTTTCCTCCATATATTCCATTCCAATATAAATACCTCTTCTTTCTTGACACAGTGTCATTATAGCACCTACAAATTCCTTTGTCACCATAATTTCAGCAGACACCACAGGTTCTTCCATATGTTCTATTTCTGATGGGTCAGGAAGATTTGAAGGATTTGTCACTTCTACCATTTCTCCATTGGTCTTGTATACATGATAGATAACACTTGGTGCTGTTGTAACAAGGTCTAAATTGTACTCTCTCTCAAGCCTTTCTTGAATTATTTCAAGGTGAAGAAGCCCTAAAAATCCACATCTAAAACCAAATCCAAGTGCAACAGATGTCTCTGCGTCAAACTGTAAGGCTGCGTCATTTAACTGTAACTTTTCCAATGCATCCCTTAAATCTGGGTATTTTGCTCCATCTGAAGGATAAAGTCCACAATAAACCATTGGCTGTACTTTTTTATATCCGGGCAGTGCCTCTTTACATGGATTTTCTGTAAGTGTTACTGTATCGCCAACACGTGTGTCTTGTACATTTTTAAGGCTTGCTGTAATATAGCCAACCATTCCTGCTGACAGCCCATCTGCTGGTATAAATCTTCCTGCACCAAATACACCAGTTTCTACTACATCTGCCTTTGCACCAGTTGCCATCATAAGTATTTCTTGTCCCTTTTTTACTGAGCCATTAAATACACGACAAAATATTATTACGCCTTTATAGGCATCGTATACAGAATCAAAAACCAGTGCTTTAAATGGCTTGCTTTCATCCCCTGAAGGTGCAGGGATTTTTATAATAATCTGTTCAAGTACCTGATCTATATTTAGTCCATTTTTGGCAGAGATTAATGGTGCTTCCGATGCATCAAGCCCTATTATATCCTCTATCTCATCTTTTACACGTTCTGGTTCTGCACTTGGTAAATCTATTTTGTTAATAACAGGCACCACCTCTAAATCATGGTCTATTGCCAGATAGCAGTTAGCAAGTGTCTGTGCTTCTATTCCCTGTGCAGCATCTACTATAAGTATTGCCCCCTCACAGGCAGCAAGGCTTCTTGACACTTCATAGTTAAAATCAACATGCCCCGGGGTATCTATAAGGTTAAATATATATTCTTCGCCATTTTTAGCTTTATACACTATACGCACTGTCTGTGCTTTAATAGTTATGCCTCTTTCTCTCTCAAGCTCCATATTGTCAAGCACCTGTGCCTGCATCTCACGACTTGTAAGAAGCCCTGTCATTTCAATAATCCTGTCTGCTAAGGTTGATTTCCCATGGTCTATATGGGCAATAATACAAAAATTGCGGATATGTGACTGTTCTATTTTTTCCATGTGTTCCTCATTTCTGCGTTATGTTTACTAGTTACAATATTTTCTCACGCTTATAATACCATTATATCCAAATAATTGCAATTTTTCATTGTATTTTTTTATTTTCCACTTAAAACTTGGTCAAGTACCTTTGCCAGTGGTTCCATTGCATTTTTAGCTTCCTCTACTGTATTGTTTTCATTGCCCAATTCAATTAAAAGAAACCTTTCACGCAGATGCATATTGTATCTGTAGTTTTTTAAATATACAGGTTTTGCAAAATCTGGATAGTTTTCCATACATTTTAACTTCATCTGCAGACTAAACGCAAGGTTTGCTTGTAAATTTTTATTGTAGAGATAATCTATATTACCTGATGCATTTCTTGAAAGTCCATTAAAAAACATAACTTGTGCCGTCTTCTCTCCATTAATTGTAGTTAGTCTGTGTACTGCATTGCCAACACCATCCCTGTGTAAATCTATTACAACCTCTATTGATGGATTTTGTTCCAGTATTTCTGATATCTTTCCTGCCGCATTATTATATGCTTTATTTCTATCAATACTTCCATTTATATTGTCATATCCTGTTGTATCATGTATAACATTATAGCCATATTTTTTACGAAGTATATATGCTAATCTGCCTCCAACACCTACAATTGAATCTGCTTTTTTTCCTTTCTGACTATCTATAAACGCCTCAGAAGCCCCATGAGTATGAAAAATTAAAATCTGTGGCTTGTTACTCTTTTTAATAGTTACATCCTTTGAAAGCAATTTTTCAACATTAAAAATTGAATTGTCAATAGATGTTGATGAATCCGTTATATAAAAATTCTTTAAAAGGTATGAGCGACTTTTGCTTTTTTTCAGCTTTTGAATAGTAATTAAATTATTTTTAATCTGTGGAGAGAATACTGTACTTGCATTATTATCAGAACTGTTTTTATCTTTATTATTGCCAATTTTTTCTGTATTGTCATCTTCTATATTTGAATTACTACTATTATCTTCACTATCTTTCTTAGTATTTTTTTCTAGACTGTCACCATCAGTATTTTCTTCAACATTGTCTGCTACCGCTTGCTCTCCATTTTTTAATCTTTCATTTTCAGCAAGCATCTTTTCATAATCCTCTTCTTCTTGTATTAAATCCGCAATTTGTATATCTGAATTTTCAAAAAGTCTACTTGTCGCTGCCATGTCATTTCCTGCACCACTCCATAAAAAATTTCTGCTCCTGTAACCCGGATAGACTGATGAAAGACTTTTTGTTCCTTCCATAGATTTTTTATCTATATCTGCACTATTTTCTACTAAATATGTCATAAAGGGACATGCATCAAAAATCATCTTCCATTGGAATGATGCATTGCTGTCGCTTTGAGTAAGCTTTACAACATCTATATTTGACATTCCTGCATCTACAATATAATTTATAAACATATCCTGTATATTCTCTACAAGGCTGTCTTTATCTCGCATAAGAGTACCTGTCCACATAGTTAGTAAAATTATTATAATTATGCATAGTATCACCCATGCTGTTTTTTTGTTTTCATTCATATACAGTCTCACCTATCTTATAAGATATTAAAAATTAATATTACTATCCCATACCATAAATATGAAACTGCATTGTGTTCTATTCATTTTAATTTTCAAAAAAACTGTTTATACCTCCTGAGACTAACTCTCCAATCCAACGCACCTGTTCATCAATATCTTTTGGTGTTACAAAAAGATTTTTAGTACCATTGTCAGCTATACCCTCAAGAAAAATTTGTATTTCTTTGTCAGAAAATCCCTGTTTTTCTAGTGTTTTTTCCATACATTCACTAACTATCACTGCTGCATCTACAACCGTAGGTACACCTATAGCAATTACTGGCACACCAAGAGTTTCCTCATTAATTTTCTGTCTGTTATTGCCAATGCCTGCACCCGGTGAAATACCAATATCTGTAATTTGGATAGTTCTGCACAGTCTGCCTATACTTCTTGAAGCGAGTGCATCTACTACTAATATAAAATCAGGTTTTATATTTTCTACAAGTCCATGAAGTACTTCATAAGTGTCCATGCCTGTCTGTGCCATAACACCCGGCGTAATTGCACAAACGACTTTATTACTTTGCAAAATTTCCTCGCCAAACTCACAAACCATATGCCTGTTTACTACGACCTTTTCCATAACCACAGGTCCAAGTGCATCTGGAGTCGCAAACCTGTTGCCAAGTCCTGTGACCATAAATGTTTCTTTGTGTTTCTGTGTCTGCCTTTCTTTTATCATATCTGTTAGTATATTACATATTATTTCCTTTACTTCACTTTCAAACTCCTTTGTTTCATCATCATCCATATACAAACTTTTATCAGTAAATTCAACTGTAACATAATTGCCAACTGGCTTTTTCATCCAGCCTGCACCATATTCATTAACTATATTTACTGTGCTAATCCGTATACGACCTTTCTGCACAATCTGTTCATTTAAAATCACACCTTCTATCTCTACATTATCATCTGGATAACTCTCTCTTGCTTCTATTGCAAGGTCTGTTCTCTTCTCTATCATCCTAATGTCCCCTTCCTTATATTTCCTAATAACAGTATCTGCATTTTTCTAATTGCAATTCTTATTTCCCCATGAGAAATAAACCAAAAAAATATAAAAACTTCAATCAAAAATGTATTGACACATTTAACCATTTCAACTATTATATATAGGTATGTTTCTGTTAAATGAACCGTGTTAAGTTTAACAAAACAGATTATATTCAACATATGTAAGTAAAACAGATTATACCATTGGAGGGGTAAAAATGGCTAACATCAAATCATCAAAGAAGAGAATTTTAATTGACCGCAGAAATGCAGAAAGAAATAAAGCTATCAAATCAAAAGTTAAAACAGCTATTAAGCATGTTCATACAGCTATTGATGCTAATGATAAAGCTGCTGCCAGTACAGAGTTAATTAAGGCTGTTAAGGAAATTGATAAGGCTGCACAAAAAGGTGTATTTCATAAAAAGACAGCGGCAAGAAAGGTTTCTCGTTTGACTATAGCTGTAAATAAAATTGCATAAATAATTCGTATAAAAAAGAACTGCCTTTCGGTGTGGGCAGTTCTTTTAGAGGTAAAATATTTTATGAAAAAACAGCAGTATCTTAAATGGGATGAATATTTTATGGGAATTGCACTTCTTTCTGCACAACGCAGCAAAGACCCACACACAAGTGTAGGTGCTTGCATAGTCAGTGAAAATAACAGAATACTTTCTGTAGGTTACAATGGTATGCCAGCAGGCTGTTCAGATGATGAATATCCATGGGAACGCACTGCCGACAACCCACTTGGTGAAAAATATTTGTATGTATGCCATGCTGAATTAAATGCTATTTTAAATTACACAGGCACTAATATGCACAATGCTAAAATATACACTACTCTTTTTCCATGCAATGAATGTACAAAAGCACTTATTCAGTCGGGTATACATGAAGTGATATATCTCTCTGATAAATATTCAGACACTCCATCAGTTATTGCTGCTAAACGCATGATGAAATCCGCCGGAGTGTTATTTAGACAGTACAAAACGATTAATAGGGATATTGTGCTAGAACTATAGTTAAGGATACTTTATGCATTCATCATAGCAAATACCTTTTTTGAATATTTTTTGCTTCCTGCTATTTTAACAGCACACTTTGGTTTGATACGTTTAAATGCATCTTTACCAATATTTTTAAGTTTCTTGCTTTTTATTGTAATGCTTCCAAGTGCTTTATTTTTATAAAATGCTTTTTTGCCAATACTTTTAATATTTTTTCCAATAATTACTTTTTTAAGTTGGCTACATTTTATAAAGGACTTTGGTGCAATAGATATAACCTTATATTTGTATCCTTTTATCTTAATATTACCATGTATTTTTGCTTTTGTAATATTCTTTGTTGATTTTATTACCTTAGCGGTTCTGTTTTTCTTGTTGCTTTTTACAATTTTATATGTAATTCCAAATTTTGTATACTTTTTTCCTACTTTTGGGTATACTACATTGCTTTTTGAATCTTTATCCTTTTTATTTTCTTTCTTATTATCTGTGCTAATAGTTGGCTCCTGTGTTATTGCACTATCATTATTAATATCTGTGCGGTTTTCACTTTCAACTTGATTTCCACTTCCAATACTGCTTCCACTAGTTACGATTGTGCTACTGCCAGTGCCTTTATTTGTACTATTTCCTGTAGTAGTACTAATATTGTTTCCTGTGTTTACTTTGTCTACTTTATTTGTAGTGCTTGTGCTTGTACCTTCACTGCTGCTAGTATCTGCATTTGTGCTGTTGTTATTTCCTGTATTTGTTGTATTGTTTTCATTATCTGTGTTCTGGTCTGTACCATCATTTGTACTGTTATTTTCGTTGTTGTTGTCGTCGTTTTCGCTGCCACTTCCATTTCCAGCATTTGAGTCTCCACTATTTTCACTGTTTTCATCGTTTATATTACTGTCGTTATTTCCATTGTCTGCACCGCTGCTGTTACCAGTATTATCGCTTGTTCCATTGTCATCATTACTGCCATTGTCTATACTGCCACCTGTTACAACGTCTCCAGAATTATCAACGTTTCCAGTATCACCAGTGCCACTGTTATTTTCATTACCATTGTTGCTGTCATTATTGTCGCCATCTATTTCTTGTTTTATCCAGATAGCATATAGTGTACATTCATTGCTGTCAGAAACGTCAAACCATGTATTGCCAGATACTGCAGACTTGTCTTTTGACCAGCCATCAAAACGATATCCGTCTCTTGTAGGTATGGCACTAGCTTCTATATGTCCGCCATCCCATACTGCATATAACTGCTTTTCACCATCTGCTTCACACAAATTAGAAAAACTTTCACAGTCTGTATACATTGCATTGCCATCTGCTGTCTCTGCCCATCCCTTAAATGTATAGACCACATTAATATTCTTTGCCGCACATGTAGCATCTTCTGCATTTAAATCAAGTATTACAGTTCCATTTCTTTTAAACCCATTTTCTGTAAGCTTATATATTTCTCCATATGTACAGTTATCAAGTGATGCCGTTTCACCAGAAACTGACATATTGCCATTAAAAACTATATTGTATAATGCGGGACGAAAATATCTATATACATCACAATCCTCTTGTACTATTGTAGATGTACAGCCAGTGTAGTAAAGTCCTTTGTAATATGCACCTGCACTTTCATCATTTCCTCTGTCTGAGCCACTGACTTCATCATTGTGGTATGCTGTCTCTGTGTTTGTTCCAAGCACTTTACAGTCAGCATTGTCTCCAAGTACATCTATATAGTTTACATTGTGCGAAATACGCGAAACATTCCAACGTGGGTATATAGTAGATTTAAAGTTTATTGCAGAACCTATGCATATTTCATATCCTCCATTTTCTGCTTGTGTATACCATCCTTGAAAATCATATATATAACCATCCTTTTGGTTATGTTCTACTACTGGCAGTTCCTTGACAATATATTCGCCCTCAGCTCCATAATAAGCACATCCTTCATTTATTATCTTACAGTCTTCTAGACTCGTATATATATCACCACTCTGTCCTATAATGGCAGCATCATACATATCATAAACATAAGAGACACTATCACAAGCGTACTTAGTAGATGGAAGATTGAAGCTTGGTTTATTTTTTGCAGCCTGTTTTAAGAGTGAAATGTCTTCGTCTACTTTATTCTCATTTCCTATTTGATATGTATACTCTGTTCTTTCATATATAAGTTTTCCGTTCTTATATTTCCTTACCACAATGCTTCCATCTCTGGGTAATTTATTTTTTATACTATTAGTATTAATCCCAAACCTTGGCTCTTCCTTTCCTTTTATAAATACAGGACTGCTGACCGATGATTCAATATCACTTACATAGCCATCTATGTTGCTCCCTGTATATTTCCATTCATTACTGTTGCTTTTTTCCCACATATCAAGTGCATAGTTAAGCACTTCTGAATTTTTTGATATCTTTACACCATTTACACTATTGCCACCTATAGTGTCATTAAATGTTCCGATATCATTTGCACTGCCTGCATAGGCGGCATCTGCTTTTGTTATGCTAAAGAGGGCTGTCGCTGTGAATACAGCAGCCACTATAGCAAATACGAATAAACTTTTCTGACTTCTTTTTTCTTTCATAAATCTTCCTTTCTTTTTAGCATAACAAAATCATATTCCCCTATAGAATTTTTCATATCTTTAATTACTCATGTGTTTATAAAGTATATTATAGTATTTTATAATAATCAATATCTAAATCATACAAAAAAAGCATAAAAAATTTATGCAGTTTTTTATGCTTTTTTTGTGTATCGTTAAATTATATTTTCCATTTTAAATAACAAACACAGACAATTAAAGCAATTATAAATATTACAAATCCAGTGGTAAAACCAGGTGAAATATAAGAGAATGATATCTCATGTTCTCCCGGTGATGTTTCCAATACCATAAATGTGCCAGCAAAAAGTTGCGGTTCAATTTTTTTTCCATCAATTTTTACTGTCCAACCTTTGCTGTAAGGTATTGAAGTCATTATTTTCTCACCTGCTTTTACATTGATTGTGCCATAAAGTCTACCTGCTTTGTGTTTTTCTATATTCATACCATTTGTCTGCAAGTCGGCAAGATTCTCATTAAGTATATCTGTGGAAAGTTCAGCAATATTAACTAGGTCAAGGTTAAAAACTTGATTAGACTCTACCTGTACTGTAACTATTTCACCCTGCATAAATGAGCCAAGATACAGAGAACATTTTGTCTCAGAAGTAAAATAATTCCCTATAAAATTTTCATTTACATAGACATTTGCCCAGTATGCCTCCGGAGAGGACATATAGAGATAAACTGGAGAATCTGAGTTAGCAGTAAATGTCAAATACCAGCTTTGGTTTTGCTGGTTAATTTGAAAATCAAGCTCTGTATAATAGTCTGATATTCCATTTGTTATAGCATTTATAAAATTATTTTGATTGGTATACACATTACCCGTATCAAGGTTAGGTTCAAGGTTTTTGACCTTTGCACTGTAGGCAATGGAT
Organism: uncultured Lachnoclostridium sp.; assembly: GCA_947565985.1. Taxonomy (GTDB): domain Bacteria; phylum Bacillota; class Clostridia; order Lachnospirales; family Lachnospiraceae; genus Butyribacter. Next base: position 34,589 of record CANOID010000006.1, on the reverse strand, counting down.
AATGCCGTACTATTGACATAAGAAGCAGAACCATATAATGTGTCTTCTAACTTTATATAAGAAGTTGGAACACTGCGGTCTGCAAGTATATATTTCACTGCAAAAAGACTGTCTAACATTTGATTGGAACCATATCCTGAGTTCCAGATATGTGTCTGTGCAATGCCAAGTTTTGGAGTCAAAGTATTAATAGCCGAATTAAATGTCGATGAATAGTGTGTCATTCCATTGTAACCAAGTAACATTGAATCGTTTTTAGAATATTCGTACCCTTGGTTAATGCGATAGAAACTACCATCTACTGACTGAATATTGTTTATAAGTGGTTCTGTTTTATTAAGGAAAGTTTCATACTCTTCAACTGTTCCATATACAAATTCACTGTTAAGCCCTTTAATTAGTGCATTACCATTGCACCCCATATCATAAATATTTACTATTACAAGCACAGCTAAGATAATATAGCTAATATGATTAAGCTTCCTACTAGACATAATGGCACACACAGCCCTAACAGCCATATACAATATAATAAAACTAAAAAGGAATGCATAACGGTATGGAAACCAAGTTGGATACTGAAAACCATGCCACACTATATCAAGTTTTACATAGTAAAAACTGCACCAGAAAAGCCCAATAAGCAAAGCTGCACCGATTTTTTCACGAATTGAAATATTTCGCAATACAAAAAATACAATCGCAAGAATAAAAGCTAAATATCCACAGTAAATGGCTGGAAGTCCACTATTTGTAATACTGTCATAGACTCCATTTGCAAATTTACCAATCAAGTCTGAAAATTTTTCAAAGTTTGTAGTGTTATCTGGTATATAACTTTGAGTTGATAGTTTTCCTTCCAGCAAATCTTTTAATACAGGAATAATAAGCGGTGCTGCTAAAAGGATTGCAATTACGGAAGAAATAGTAAAATGCAGTGTTTTCTTCAATGATTGGCGTAATGTCTCTTTTGAAAGCTCGCATATAATACGATATATAAAATACAATGCGGTAAAAATACCTATCATATAGCCAGTATAATAATTACAGATAAAAAGAGAGGCAAGCATAACAATATAAAAAAATCCTTTTTTGCCATCCAATATCTTTTCTGTGCCTAAAATAACCAGTGGCAAAAATATTACACCATCTAGCCACATTGGACAGAGAGAATACACCATATTATATGAAAGCAATGCATAACTTGTAGAAAAAAGCAATATAACAAAATTTGATGCATTACAGTATTTCTTACAAAGATAGTTTGCTAAAATATAAAAACTTGTGCCACATAGCCCGAGTTTTAGTACAGTTAGCACCAGTATGCCAGCAACTAGGTTTTTAATTGAGAAAAAAAGGGTTATAAAAGACAATGGACTTGCCAGATAGTAAGCAAATAGTCCCAGATAATTTCCACCCATTGAACGAGACCAAGAGAAGAAAATGGAGTCATCTGATGAAATAATATTTCTAAGAGAAGCGTAAAACTCTAGATACTGCCCTTTCATATCCATAATAAACAAAGTTTTATCTCCAAAAGGATAAAATCCTAATTTATACATAATAATCAGAAATATTGCCACTGGGATAAAAAAGGATAGCACACAGAGCATAATATCTATTCTGTTTATTTTCTTTGTCATGATTTAATCCTCATTCTTTTTCTTTTACAATATATACTGGTCTGCGTTTTGTCTCCAAATACGTTTTAGAAAGATACATACCCATTATGCCCATGCACAAAAGCTGTATACCTCCAAGCAGTGTAATTACACACATAGTACTTGGCCAGCCTGAAACTGGGTCACCAAATATAAGTGCTCGTATAAAGATAAATAAGACACCAATAAAGGAAAATATACAAAAAAGCAGTCCCATAAATGATGCAATGGATAGTGGAACTGTAGAAAATGCTACAATTCCTTCTAAAGAATATCTAAACAATTTCCAGAAACTCCACTTAGTCTCACCTGCACACCGCTCAACATTTTGAAAGCCAATCCATTTAGTTTTAAATCCTACCCATCCAAATATGCCTTTGGAAAATCGATTGTACTCACCAAGACTTAAAATACTGTCGGCTACTTCTCTACGCATAAATCGAAAATCCCTTGCACCATCTACTATATCTGCATCTGATATGTGATTGATTATTTTATAAAATATATGTGCAAAAAAGGAACGTATAGGTGGTTCTCCCTTACGGTTGACTCTCCTTGCTGCGGCACAGTCGTATCCTTCTTCTTCTACTGCACTGTACATTTCCTTTAAAAGGAATGGTGGGTCTTGCAGGTCAACATCCATAATAGTTACATAATCGCCTTTCGCGTGTTCAAGACCAGCAAAAATCCCAGCTTCTTTTCCAAAATTTCTAGAAAATGAAATATAGTGTATGGATGCGTCCTTTTCTCGTAACTTTTTAATAACAGACAATGTAGAATCACTGCTACCATCATCAATAAACCAGAACTCAAAATCAAGTTCTGGCAATGTATCTATCGTATTGCACATTGTCTCATAGTAAACAGGAACCGCTTCTTCCTCATTCATACAAGGCACGATAACGGAACACAACTTCCTGTCTGACACCACTTATAACCCACATTCCAAAATAATTGTAATTTAATCCTTGTTATCTGTTTTTTTATGGCTTAAAACATAGCCCCAGATATCATTTTTTAATTTATCCCATGCCTGAGCATTCTTTACGTAATAACGCGGACACATCTTGCCAGTTATGTCATAATGGCGTATAATTGCGTCTTTATTTAATCCGTACTTAACGCATAGCCATGCTACAAGATAGACAAGCGAATTATATGTATCTTTTGTAAACTTCCCTTTTTTTCCAGGGTGGCAGCACTCTATTGAAATAGTATCAGAATTCCTGTAATTTGATGCATAAGCCATCTCATTTAATGGAATACACTGAACAATAGTGCCATCAAGCCCTATAATATAATGACTGCTTACCTTATTAGCATTTGTGTCAGGCTCGTCTTTCCTGTTTTCAAAATAGTTTCTATTCGCCTCTGCATCAGTACCCGGGTTAGCGGTGTAGTGAACTACTATTCCGTTGACAGTGTTAATCGCTATCCCGGGTCTTGAATTGACATTTTTTGTAAGAAACATCTCCTTAATTGAAGGGCTTTCAATATCATACAGAGAATAGTCTCTTTCTGTGATATTGTCTGTATGTCTACTATTAATATCTGTTATAATATCTGCTACTATGCTTAAAATTATTAGAAAAGCTGTAAAGGAGGCAGAGATAAGTATTGCCATCCTAAACAGCCTATTTTTTTTAATCATCTGCCACACTGTAGTTAGGTGCTTCTTTTGTGATATGAATATCATGTGGATGGCTTTCTTTAAGTGATGCAGCTGATATCTTGACAAACTGTCCTGTCTCTTGGAGTGTCTTTATATCAGGTGCACCACAATATCCCATTCCTGAACGCAGTCCTCCCATAAGCTGGAACACTGTATCTTCTACTGTGCCTTTATACGCAACACGTCCCTCTACACCTTCTGGTACAAGTTTCTTCGCATTTTCTTGGAAATAGCGGTCTTTACTGCCGTTTTCCATAGCGGCTATTGAACCCATGCCACGATAAACTTTATATTTACGCCCTTGGAATAATTCAAATGTTCCCGGACTTTCATCACATCCTGCAAATATGCTTCCCATCATACAGACACTTGCACCAGCAGCAATGGATTTTGTCATGTCGCCAGAATACTTAATGCCTCCGTCTGCAATAATTGGTATATCATACTTTTTAGCTACTTCATAACAGTTCATAATAGCAGTAATCTGAGGCACACCTATACCTGCGACAACACGCGTTGTACATATAGAGCCCGGTCCGATACCTACCTTTACACAGTTTGCACCTGCTTTTATAAGGTATTCTGTTGCAGATGCTGTTGCAACATTACCCGCAATAATTTGAAGGTCAGGATATGCGTCACGTACCATTTTTATTACCTTTATAACATTGGCACTGTGACCATGTGCAGTATCTATTACAATACAGTCTACATGCTTTTTAACAAGGGCATCGACACGCTCCAGTATATTTGCAGTCACACCAACACCAGCACCACACAGCAGCCTGCCTTGTGAATCCTTTGCTGCAAGCGGATATTTAATCTGCTTTTCAATATCTTTAATTGTAATAAGACCTGTAAGATTGCCATTATCGTCTACTAATGGAAGTTTTTCTTTTCTTGATTTTGCAAGTATCTGCTTTGCTTCGTCAAGCGTAATACCCTGCTTTGCAGTAATAAGCCCCTCTGAAGTCATGGATTCTTTTATTTTCTTACTGAAATCCGTCTCAAACTTCAAGTCACGATTTGTTATAATACCTACAAGTCTTTTTCCTTCAGTTATAGGAACACCTGAAATTCTGAATTTTGCCATAAGATTGTTGGCATCTTCAAGTGTATGTTCTGGAGATAAATAAAATGGGTCTGAAATTACACCATTTTCTGAACGCTTAACTTTATCTACCTCGTCAGCTTGTGCCTCAATAGACATATTTTTGTGAATAACCCCGATGCCACCCTGTCTTGCCATAGCAATTGCCATACGGTACTCTGTTACTGTGTCCATGCCAGCACTCATCATTGGAATATTAAGTTTAATAGTTTTTGTCAGGTTAGTTTCCAACGAAACCTGGCCGGGTATAACCTCTGAATACTGTGGAACCAATAATACGTCATCAAATGTAATTCCTTCACCGATAATTTTACCCATTGAATTATCCTCCTTTTTTTATGTAATTAAATACGCAGGAAACTAGCATATGATAACACTTCTGCCATCAAAAAGCTCCCTGCGTGCATTGGTAACTAACATTTAATTTCAAGAATGCCATCTGATATATTGGTCTAGTATACACTACGATAACTTACATTGTCAACACTGAATTTTGCTTCTGCCCTTAAATTTCATATTCTCAATAAGCTTCTCATCTGGTGTAAATTTAATCCTTTCATTTCCCTTATCACTGCGTGAAATTGCGATAAAATGCTTATCGTTTGGGTTTCCTGATGAATAGTCAAATAGAGGAAGATTTTGATATTGATTTAATGCTGGTGAATTTTCTGGAGCTACTAAATCAATTTTTGCAAGGTCTGTCCGTTTTTTATTCTTGCGTTTATTGCCCCCTATTATACAGTCAAAGTCAATCTGTCCATCAACGAATACATACTCATATGCAATATCTTTTGATGGCAGAAAATAAATAATAAGACCATCAATTACTATAACAAAAATCAGCCCCGGCATATACCCTAATACAAATAAATCAATGAAAAGCAGTAAAAAGCAACAGGCTATAAGCCCTATTCTTGCCATTGTCCGTTTTGATGACGGCTTTGCTTTTAAATATGTTTCTGAATACAGTTCTTCCATTTACAGTGCCCCTTTCTTTTGAATATTAATTAGCTGTATTGCGGCTTTTTCCAATTAGGAATGGAAGCCATCTGTTAATTACCTCTATTATACTATACTCTATCATAAGAAGTATTGCTAGTACAACAAGACATTCACAAATATATTCCAGATTAGCTTTTTCAGGTATAAATGCCACTTTTTTCCAGCCTTCATATGCTACAGTCCTCATTCCTAACACTGTATGCGTACACATCATAATAAGTGAATTTCTGCCCCAGTAATCAAGAAATGTCAAACTGATATATGATGATATAACATCTAACAACATAATTGCCCCTACAGAGCCAAGTATACCACATATATAAAACATATATGGATATTTTCCTTCTTTCATCTGGTTAAAGTCAACGCCTGTATTTATCTGTGACAGTACTAGATTTATAGCCGAAAATACTATTCCTACCACAAGTTTGACCCTCTGGTCTTTTATCTTTCTATAGTAAAGATAAATAATATATCCTGCGCCTAGAAACCATGCTGCTGAAAATCCCTTGCACACTGCATTAGTAAGTCTAATAATATTGTCATACAAATCACCTGGTTTTAGTTCAAGTATACCTCCTTGTGACAATGCTGTATTGATAATATCTGAAAGCTTTATCGAAAATAGTCCTGCCACTGTATACAACAGCTTAATTGGTTTAGGGCTTTTTTTTATCCAATAAAATAATATCTCGCCTATAAATAATGTAGGTATAAACCACATTGAATTAACACCCTTTAAAAATATACTGTCATAGAGATATCTTTGAAATGTTTCAAATACAAGTTCGGAAGGCTTATTTTTAAGATAAACGCATAAAGTCTTAAATAGTATGCCTATTACACTAAAAGTCAGATATGGTATTCCTATGTTTTTTAAAATTTTTGTTGTAAATTCTGTAAAGCTTCTTTTTCTCACTGAACCTGTGTAACATATTAAAAAACCTGAAATAATATAAAATATTGACACCTTAAAAGAAGACATCCAACTGTCAACAGGGTTGCCAATTTTTGTGATATGACCAAGTGCAATCATAAGTATACTAAGCCCTTTTGCTGCATCAACATATGCAATCCGTTCTTTCATAACCAGCCTCCGTTAACCAGTTCTTTAGAATTATTTATAAGCCAGCAAAGAGATACTGCCAGCTTACAGTATCTCTTTATTATAATATTGAAGCTTTTCGCTTCATTATATTAAATTTTTATGGCAAAAATATTACATCATGCCCATCTGTCCACCGCCAGCAGGCATTGCAGGAACATCCTCTTTAATTGTAGATACTACGGATTCTGTTGTAAGAAGTGTAGATGCTACACTTGTTGCATTCTGGAGTGCACTCCTTGTAACCTTTGCAGGGTCAACGATTCCAGACTGTACCATATCTGTATACTCTTCTTTTAATACATCAAAACCTGTGCCTTTTTCTGATTCACGTACCTTATTAATAATTACTGCACCTTCAAGACCTGCATTCTGTGCAATTATCATAAGTGGTGCTTCAAGAGCTTTTAGTAGTATATTAGCACCTGTCTTTTCATCGCCTTCAAGTGAAGCGGCAAGCTTTTCAACTTCTTTAGAAGCGTGGATATATGCAGAACCACCACCTGAGATAATGCCTTCTTCAACAGCAGCCCTTGTAGCAGCAAGAGCGTCTTCCATACGAAGTTTAGCTTCCTGCATCTCAGTTTCTGTAGCAGCACCAACACGGATTACAGCTACACCACCAGCAAGTTTAGCAAGTCTTTCCTGAAGTTTTTCTTTATCAAAGTCTGATGTTGTCTCTTCAATCTGTGCCCTTATCTGTGAAATTCTTGCGTCTATGTCACTCTTTTCACCTGCACCATCAACGATAACCGTGTTTTCTTTTTGTACCTTAACTGATTTAGCACGACCAAGTTGTTCTAATGTTGCATCTTTAAGGTCAAGCCCTACTTCGTCAGAGATAACTGTACCACCTGTAAGAATTGCTATATCCTCAAGCATAGCCTTTCTTCTGTCGCCATATCCAGGAGCTTTTACAGCTACTACGTTAAATGTACCTCTTAACTTGTTAATTACAAGTGTTGTAAGTGCTTCACCTTCTACATCTTCTGCGATGATAAGAAGTTTTGCACTGCTTTGTACAACCTGCTCAAGCAGTGGAAGAATTTCCTGTATATTAGAAATCTTCTTGTCTGTAATAAGTATATATGGATTATCGAGATTTGCTTCCATCTTATCCATATCTGTAGCCATATAAGATGATACATAACCTCTGTCAAACTGCATACCTTCAACAAGGTCAAGCTCTGTCTTCATTGTCTTAGACTCTTCAATTGTTATAACGCCATCATTTGATACTTTTTCCATTGCGTCTGCAACCATCTCACCAACAAAGTCATCGCCTGCTGAAATTGCTGCAACCTTAGCTATCTGGTCTTTGCCTGTAACATTTGAACTCATAGCTGCGATTGCATCAACTGCACACTCACAAGCTTTCTTCATGCCTCTGCGTAAAATAATAGGGTTAGCACCTGCTGCAAGGTTTTTAATACCTTCATTTACCATAGCCTGTGCAAGAACTGTAGCTGTTGTAGTACCATCTCCAGCTACGTCATTAGTCTTTGTAGCAACTTCTTTAACAAGCTGTGCACCCATGTTTTCAAAACCATCTTCAAGTTCTATATCCTTTGCGATTGTAACACCATCGTTTGTAATAAGTGGTGCACCAAAAGATTTGTCAAGGACTACGTTTCTTCCTTTTGGTCCTAATGTTACTTTTACTGTATCTGCAAGCTGGTTTACACCTGCTTCAAGTGCTGCCCTGGCTTCTGCTCCGAATTTAATTTCTTTTGCCATAATAAATCTTCCTCCATTAAAATCTCTGATATTTCTATATTCTATAATTCATAGTTCAAAGTTACACTTATGCTTCCACCTTAGCAACTATATCATTCTGACGAACTACGATAAACTCTTCGTCCTCAAGTTTAACTTCTGTACCTGCATATTTAGAATAGATAACTTTATCTCCTACTGCTACCTGCATCTCTACTTCCTTGCCATCAACAACACCGCCAGGACCTACTGCAATAACTTCTGCCTGCTGTGGCTTTTCCTGTGCGTTGCCCGGTAATACGATACCTGACTTAGTAGTCTCTTCTGCTTCTAACTGCTTTAAAACAACTCTGTCTCCTAATGGTGATAATTTCATAATATATTTCCTCCTTCTAAAATCCTGTTTACTAGCACTCGCTCATTTCGAGTGCTAACCATAGACATAATATATTTCATTTGGAAATTTTGTGCAATACACTGCAAAGTTGCATTTTTATAGTTTTCGTTTTTTTTCTCAATATTATTCTCTATAACTCACTTTTTCTCACTTTTTCTAATTTTGTTGAAAATAAATAAATTACAGGGCAGCATAGCTTGTAGCCATGCTGCCCTGACAGTATGTAAATTTTATAAAATACCAGCCGTAAAACCACATACTTTTAAGTGTGTGGATACACGGCTGACAATAGAAACTCTGCTAAAAAGCAGGTAGTGCGTACTCCACATTACTGTTACCATAATGCTTTTCCGACATCAACTCAACAATGATATAAAGGCTTTTTCGGTGTACATCACAGGGCTTTGCGTTACTCCAACCCAACTTAAACATACACGACAGAGCAATAGTCTGTTGCGTCAACCATAGGTGTCATGACCTAAATATCGTAGTTACTATTTCTAGCAACTTAGTCTGGTGAACTTTTATAACTCTTGCCTTCTCTCTTCGTCTATAAGCTCTTTTATAACTCTTGCCCTCTCTTTAATACGCTCACTTGCAGTTCTTGATGTAAGAATTCTTGAAATCCAGCGTGCAGAGTTGTCATAATCGCCAGCACGCCTTGCAAGTTCAGCTACAAGATATGTCACAGTCAATTCATCCATTCCACACATAGGAAAAACTTCTTTTTCAAATGCCTGTTTAAAACCATCATAAGCTTTAAGCATCAGTGCTTCTTCTTCTTTATTAAGTTCACTTATAGTTTTTTCATAAGAAGGGTCACTTTTATCTAAGGACTCTGCCTTACCTCTGTAAAGCCATGCTGTCTTTAGGCAAATATATGCTTTTTCGCTTGCTTTTGCTCTTTTTACTTCTGCATTGGCAAAGGCAAGTTTATAAATCTTAATTGCATAGTCATATGTATACACACTTTCTCCTTCTGGAATTCCCCGGAAGTTTTTTGTTATATTTTCCTGTATAAATTTTGCCTGTGTTGGCATAACTGTAGGAAAGAATCTGGAAAGTGCAGCATAGCCACAGCTTGGACATACTACAACATCATATTTTATAGAATCAATATAACTATATATTGGTCTTAAATCAGTGTCCTGCGAAACCAGATGTGCCTTACCTGTTTTAATTGTCTTAGAATGAAATTTATGGTCACATACTGGACAAGTGTGTGACTTGTCAAAAAGCAGGTCAGCCTCATTTACTTGTGGCTTTGGTGCTGTTTCCAGTGTTTGTGCCGGTTTTGATACCGGCACTGGTGCAGAAGTTGTTTTTTTATCATTGCTGGAAGTGTCTGTTTTGCTAGACTTTCCTATTCCGCTAAATAAACTCATTTTATTACCCCCTTAATTAACTGGTTTATAAGAACTCTTTAGTGAAACTATCCTGTTAAATACTAGATGGTTTTCTCTAGAATCCTTTGAATCTACACAAAAATACCCATGTCTTACAAACTGGAAGCTATCCATAGGCTCAGCTTCAGCAAGAGCAGGCTCAATATAACAATTTTCACGTATAGTTAATGAATTTGGATTCAGATTAATTTCACCATCTTCATTATACACCCCTTTTTCCTCGTCTACAATATTCTCATACAGTCGAACCTCTGCCGTTTCCGCCGTTTCTGCACATACCCAGTGTATAGTTCCTTTTACTTTTCTTCCAGTAAATCCACTGCCGCTCTTTGTTTCAGGGTCATAGGTACAGTATACTTCTATAACATTACCTTGTTCGTCTGTCTTATAATCGGTGCATTTGACAAAATAAGCGTTCATAAGCCTTACTTCGTTGCCTGGATACAGTCTAAAATACTTCTTAGGCGGCTCTATCATAAAATCTTCTCTATCTATATAAAGTTCTCTGCCAAACGGAACTTTGCGCATACCCATTGCTTCATTTTCCTGATTATTAGAGACATCCAAATACTCAATTTCACTTTCAGGATAATTTGTAATTATAAGTTTTACAGGGTCTAAAACTGCCATCATACGTGGACGTTTCATTTTTAAATCCTCACGTATGCAGTACTCAAGCATCGCATAGTCAGATGAACTTTGTGCCTTTGATATGCCTGATAGTGTAATAAAATTGCGTATAGATTCTGGTGTAAAACCACGTCTTCTCAGCGCTGCTATAGATACAAGCCGTGGGTCATCCCATCCATCTACTACACCATCTTCAACAAGTTTTTTAATATATCTCTTACCTGTAACAACATTTGTCAAGTATAATTTGGCAAATTCAATCTGTTTTGGAGGATTTTCAAATTCAAGCTCATTCACCACCCAGTCGTAAAGAGGTCTGTGGTCCTCAAACTCCAGAGTACACAGTGAGTGGCTTATACCTTCTACTGCATCCTCAATTGGATGTGCAAAATCATACATAGGGTAAATACACCATTTGTCGCCTGCATTGTGGTGTGTAACTGTTGCAATTCTGTACAGTACAGGGTCTCTCATATTCATATTCGGAGATGCCATGTCAATTTTTGCACGTAGTACCTTTGAGCCATCCTCAAACTCACCCAAACGCATACGTTCAAATAAATCCAAGTTCTCCTCTTTTGTCCTATCTCTGTAAGGGCTAGGCTTTCCTGCCTCTGTCAGCGTGCCTCTGTACTGTCTTATCTCGTCAGCGGACAAATCGCAGACATATGCCTTGCCTTTCTTTATAAGCTTTAATGCACACTCATACATTGTGTCAAAATACTCTGATGCATAATATATATGGTCTGAGTCTAAACCACCACATATCCACTTCACATCTTCTATAATAGAATTGACAAACTCTGCCTCTTCTTTCATTGGATTGGTGTCATCAAACCTCAAATGGAAAGTTCCGCCATATTCTTTAGCAATGCCTGAATTAAGAACTATTGACTTTGCATGACCTATATGGAGATAACCATTCGGTTCTGGCGGGAAACGTGTAACAACTTTATTACAATGTCCCTCTGAAATATCCCTGTCAATTATATTCTCAATAAAATTGCGAGATACAACTTCTTTTTCATCAACTGGGCTACTCACTATTTATCCTCCTTATAAAAACATTCTAGTATTGTATTGGAACAATATTTATTATTCTATCATATTCCATCTAAATATAAAAGCAAATTTTTTAAATGTCAGCTATAAGCAAAAAAAGAAGGCATATAGGATGCCCTCCTGCGAATATCTCACTATATATTATTTAAATTTATGACCGCCTAAGCTTAAACGTGCTCCTCGCAGACCAACGCTAAAGAAGTGGTAACTTGACATATTTTTTGTTCTGCCATTGTACAGTATTGTACGCTGTCCATTTAAAACTTTCTTAGCGGCAGTTATACAACTCTTCCACTGCTTTGAACGTATCTTGCCAGCATCATACTGTGCAAGTCTTTTCCGAAGCGAGCCATTAGTTACAGGTGAGAACTGTCCACTCTGATAGATAACTCCCTCTAATGTATTAGGAAAACTTTTTGACTTAATACGGTTCATAACTACTATACCTACAGCAATCTTGCCCTGATATGGTTCAATACCTGCTTCACAGTTAATTATGCTTGACATAAGTCTTAGGTCTGAACCTGAATAATTATTTCTTGCTTTAGCTTTAGCTATCTGAATTTTAACCTTAGTTTTGCTAACCTTTTTCTTAGCTTTACTATTGGTCTCTTTTTTCTCTGTACTAGTATTTTCTTTTTCTACAACACTAGTATTTGTTGTGCCAGCATCTGTAATATTTGTATCTGTAGCATCTGTGTTTACTTCTGTAGTGTCTGTAAGTGTTACATTTTCTTCATCTACATTCATCTCCAATGCAGTCCCCGCAAAAACTGTGCTAGGTACTGTTGTCATTGTTGAAATTGGCTCCATAAAAATACCTGTAGCTGTTGTAAACATAATAGCCACCGCTGCAAATTTCTTCAAACGCATAAAAACCTCCCTGTTTTAAACCTAATGAAATGTTTTGAAATATTTATTAAATTTTTCCTTAACATTTATGTAACAATTATATCATGAATTTTTAAAATTTCAACCCCTTTTGTAAAACATTTTATAAACTTAAAATTTAGGTTTTTAGAACGGTATAATTTTTTATGCACTTTGTATATTTTCATAAAGTGTTTTTATGCTATTTTACCTAAATAAGTGCAAAATAAAATTGTATCAATATGTCTTGTAACACATTGATACAATTTTATTACATATTTATTACAATATTTATAAAAAAATACAGGATAGCAGCTAAGAATACTGTTTAATCTCTTTATATGAGATATTTCCACCGAATAAGTCTAAGGCACTTCCTATTGTAAAATCTACTTTTCCATTGCCGTATTTTTCTATATAGTGGATATCATCAAGTGAATGTATACCTCCCGCATATGTAACCTTTTTATTACATTCCGCTAAAATATTTATAACGCCTTTTTCTATGCCTGATGCTTTTCCCTCGACATCAACGGCATGTACAAGAAATTCATCACAATAGCTGCCAAGTTTTTTTAAAAGTTCACTATTTAATACTTCTTTTGTAATATTCTGCCATCTGTCAGTTACTATATAGTACTTGCCATTCACACATCGACAGCTCATATCAAGGACAAGTTTCTCTTTTCCTGTTATACTGGAGAGATGTTTTAATCTGTTATAGTCTATGATTCCATCTCTGAATACATAGGAAGTTATAATTACGTGTGATGCTCCCATATCAAGAAATGTACACGCATTATCTGCATTGATACCTCCACCTATCTGCAGACCACCTCTAAATGCATTAAGTGCTTTAATAGCTTGTGCTATATCAGCCTCATAAAAACTGCTGCCCACCTTATTAAGTATAATTATATGTCCACCATAAAGTCTATCTTTTTTATACATAGCAGCATAATAATCAGCATCATGTAAGGATACAAAGTTGTCTTGTGCGTGGTCTTTGGCATCTTTAAGGCTTGAACCTACGATTTGCTTAACCGAACCGTTGTGTATATCAATACAAGGTCTGAAATTCATCTAAAGCTCACACCTTTCTTAGCATATATTAATTAAAATTTGATGTAATCTTTTTAGCTAAATCTTGGTAGCTATCCTCTGGAGAAACATCATATGTGCCTGAACGTATTACATTGCTATAACCATTTTCTATAAGGTAGCGGTCAAATGCTGCAGCATCATCTATTACACCAAGACTTTCAAGTTCACTGCTTACCTTGCCTGCCCAGTCGCCATCATTTATTGTAAGCTGCTTTTTAATATCTTCCATTTCTTTTTCAGCTTTTTGTTTTTCTTTTTCAAACTCTTTTTTATTATCAGTACCATTATTATCTGATTTGCCCGTCTGTGGTGTAGCAGTTGCCTTTGGTTCCATGGAAGCCTTTGGCTGCTCTGACACAATTGGCTGTTTAGATTCTTTTGGTTGTGAAGAGGTATCTGGCTGTGTTGACTTTTCTGGCTGTTCTGACACTTCTGGTGCTTTTGGTGTTGGCATATCCACTTTCTGATTATTGCTTTCAAATACCATGCCAAGCTTTTTAGCACGTGAAACCGTAGCCGACTCTGAAGTTCTTATCGAAAATGATATACCCAATATAATTGCAGTAAATAAAACTCCAAGACCAAATCCTCTTAAAAAAGACTTTTTATTCATAATCTGCCTCCTGTCTTTATCCTGCTTCATACATATCAATGACAAGTTTTACCTCACCCTGTCCTATTTCAAGCATTTTAGATATCTCAAGTACAGAATGTCCTTTATTGTAGAGCTTAATTATCTCGTCACTGTGGTCAACATACTCAATTCCAGCTTCTATTGCTGCTGCATCTATGCCATCTATACCCATATTGCCATAGAGCTTCTCTAAAGATTTTTCATGTCTTTCCTTTTGTTCCTGTTCCTCAATTTTTGCAATTTCTTCATCATACATAGCCGTATGGCTGCTATTATCTGAATATAAAAGTTCATCTGGTATACCATCAACTGTTTCTTTAACAACAGGTGTAGGTGTATTCTTTTTTAATTCTTGATACTGGTTCGCAATTTCATCTCTTATACTAGCTTTTGCTACATCTACATCATTAATCAGTTTTTTAATGTCTTTTTCCTTTTCATTCAGCATATCGTATAAAAATACTGTCTCTGAATGGTTATTTTCCATTTTGTCGAAAATTTGCTGTGAATACTCACTAAGTCCCATTATCTTTTCATTTAACATTGTGCTTAGCTTGTCATCTGTACTATTTATCATTTCTTCTGCTTTTTCATATAAGTTCTTATCAAATTTTTCTAAAGCTTCTTTAATTTCTTGTGAAACACTTTTAAGTTCTTCTTTGTTTACCTCTTCCATGACAGGACTGGCACTGTTATCTGATGCTCTAAAGCTTAAAAATACAGCACCAAGTCCAATTATAAGCATTACTACCTCTAAAACCGCCATTACACCTCTCCATTCACCTTATTTTGAAAATATTTAAACTCTGATGTCAAAGCGTCTGCCTTCAAGTGGATTGACGGCATTCTTTTCTTCATTTTTTTCATCTTCTTTTGCAGATGTTTTTGTTTGCATCTTCTTCTTTTTTTTCTTGTTTTTATTATTATTGCGTTCATCATTTTTAAGCTCATCATTGTCAACATCACGGCGGCGTACAGTTGTTTCTGACTGTTGTTTTACTTCATTTTGGAACTGCATAGCTACTTCCTGCTGCTCATGATTTATACGTGTCTGCTCTCCCGTTTGAATTTGAGACACTTCTTGAGATTTTGGAGGCATTGCAATATAATCTATCGTTAATGACATAAAAACACTTCCCTTCTTTCTTCTATATGCTTCTGGTACGTATATCAGCACCTTCACGTACAAAAGCACTATGTTGTGTTTCAGTATGTATATAATTTACAACATTTGATATAGTTAATTTTACACCAGGATATGCTATACCTTCAACAATTATTCTTCCACCGCCTACTCTCTTCTCAAGTTCTAGTTCAAGTGCTTCATATTCTGATGTATATTTTTCTATCTGTAAATCAATTTCTTTTATCTTTAGACTATTCTGTTTAAGTATGTTCATCTTATCCTCACTAAGTTTTCCCTTAGCCTGAAGACGTTTTTTTAATACGTTAATATTTTGCTCTATTTTTTCCTTTTCATCAATTAATGAAGCGGTTTCTTTTTCAATTTCATGATAACGGTCAATTATTGAAGGGTCATATCCAACTTCAAGTTCTGTCTTTGTACCCATTGCAGAACCAGCCGTCTTTGTCTCTATTTTTATCTCAGACCTTGCTCTGCCACCTGCAATAAGACCTCTTTTTCCATGTACAAGTATACTGTCACGCGCAATAACGTCACTGTGCATAATAGCATCAGATATTACTTTGCCGCCGCTTATTATATTTGAACTTTCAATAAAGTTTGAAATAATATCACCATCTGCATTCATACTGCCTTTACCCATGCCTTGTATTCCACGTTTAAGTACAATTTTACCACCAGCGTTGAGAGTTGCACCTTCAACAGCACCATTTACAATTATATCGCCAGATGCTTTAACTGTATAGCCTGAAAGAACATTTCCCTTGACTTCCACGCTGCCATCATAGTCAATATTACCTGTAGAAGGACCTACATCAGCAGGAACTTCATATACGTTTGAGACAAATACAGTGTCATTTACAAGCGTGACATTACCTGAAACATCGGAATACATTTCAAGTTGGTCTTTTGACAGATGTGCGTGTTTTCCATGCTTTAACACTAAATTTTTAACTTTTGCTGGCTTAATAGGTTTGCCAAATACACTTGTTCCATCTGTTCCTTGGACTGCCGGCGTAAGAGTTGCTAAAAGCTGACCTTCTTTTACACGCTCAATCATATCCAGTTCATGGAAATTAACACTTCCATCTTCAGACATTTTTGGTGTATTTGTTTTATTAGCATCAAAATTGTATTGAATGCTTGCATCATGTCCCTGCACTGGCATCTTTGCTCTTGCTAATAATATATCAGTACAATAAAGTCGTCCTTTTAAAGCTATCTCAGCATTTTTTTCAACAATTCCATACTTTATGCCATTCTGTGCTGCGAGATTTAATAAGTCGTTTAAATTAAGACGCTTACCTTCATTTGATGGAGGATAGAGCCGAAGCTTTGCTATATACCCTCCAGGGTCTGCTGTAATCATGGCATATTCATTTTCTGGCAGTCTAGTCTCCTCAAGAATTTTAACAAGCACATTAGATGTCTGCAATGCTGCGTCTACAAACTTTTTAACAAGTGAAAGGTCTATTTCACTATATTGTTTTTTATTGAGGTATGCTAATATATCATCGCTCTTTAATGGCATGCCTCCATCAACAGCAGGATATGATTTCAAATATATCCCATCTGCTCTGTGCACAAGCTGGAAAAACGCATTTCTTTTCATTCCCATACCCCCTCCAATATAATATCTAACTCAAGCCGACATAAGCACAAACAAAAATGTTTGTGCTTATATGTTCCATATACCAAATACTCCCATGTTTTCTTTTCCAAGCTTTTCTTTCATCTTTTTTAAGGATTTCGTGTGTAACTGAGAAACACGTGACTCTGATACCCCTAAAATACTGCTGATTTCTTTTAATGTCAGTTCTTCAAAATAGTAAAGTGCGATAACTTTCTGCTCGTTTTCGTTAAGGTCATTTATCGCTTCAGAAAGCATACGTTTAAGTTCTTGACGCTCAATAACCTGTTCAGGCTGTTCAAACCTTGGCTTATTTCCTGTTTCAACCCTTACTTCACTGCCCTGTTCAAGATATTCATCCAGTGACACAAGATTTGCCACTTGTGTTTGGTTGATAAGCCCTTCAAGCTCTTCTATCTGCATATTTAACTCTTTTGACAGTTCTTGATTTGTCGCTGTGCGACCATTCTTAGCTTCAAAATCCTGCATAGCCTGGTCTAGCTTTTTCTGCTTTTGCCGGAGTGTCCTTGGAATCCAGTCCATCTTTCGTATCTGGTCAAGGATTGAACCCCTTATCCGAAGGCTTGCGTATGTCTCAAATTTAACGCCTTTTGTAAGCTCAAACTTATCAATAGCATCTATCAATCCAAAAATGCCATATCCGACTAAATCGTCATAGTCTACAGTATACCCAAGATACATACCAAGCCTTCCTGCTACAATTTTAACAAGCCCAGAGTACTCTATAATAAGTTTTTCCCTTAATTTTGGACTCCTAGTGCGTATATACTCTTCCCATAAACTATTTCTACTCTTTTCATCCACAGAACAGCTACACCCTTTCTAACAGTACTACTAGTTATTGTTTTCCAATCCATCAGAAGATATACTAATATCTTCTCCCATAATGTCTTCTTGCCCTTCTTTAAAATCTGGCTCTTCACGTTTCATAAATGTATTAATATCTTTAACACGCCCTATTATTCTCTTTACAATACATCCAATTATGTAAAAAATTATTAAAGTGGCTAAAAGTGCCTCTAAGGAATATAGTGTGTCAATATCTCTGACAATGCATACAATACATACAACTGCCCCTGCCAGAAGGGTAATGACTTTCGGAATTAAATCTGTCTTCACAAAAAAGCCTCCTAATAAAAATAAACTCTATATGGTCTTTATTGATTTTCCTACTGCCTTTATTACAAAATTCCCTGTTTCGGGATAAAATTCAACTGTACGTCCAAAATTAAGTCCTGTATCTTCTGCCAGTATACGTATACCAAGAGAATTTAATTTTGCCTTGACAGCTATTACATTTCTCTGCCCTACCTTGAGCATATCATTATTAGAGGTGAATGCAAACATCTGTGCCCCACCTGCTATTTTAGCTGTAAGAGCTGACCTTCTTGCTCCTGCCCTTATAAGGTTTTGTATTAATAAATCTATTCCTGTATCAGCAAACTTCGCCTTGTTCTGGTTCTGTCTTACTTCTCTGCTATTTGGAAGCATCACATGTACCAGACCAGCAATTTTTGTATTCTTGTCATATAAAGCGACTCCTACGCATGAACCAAGTCCAAGCGTAGTTATCGCATCAGGTGCACGGCATATATTTAAATCTGCCATCCCAACTTTAACCATATTTGCCATTTCTTATCACCTATACCCCTATACCTAGATTCTTTATAAAAATTGCTCTACTGCAATTAAATCAGTAGGTAATGCGTACTCCATTATACTGTTACCATATAATTTTTCCGTGATCACCTCGACAATGATATTAAGGCTTTTTACAAATATATCACAGGGCTTTACTTATTCTAACCCAACTTAACTTAAATATATTTAACAGAGCAATGGTCTAGTGCAGAAACCTGTGGTATTATGACCTAAATATCATAGCCATCATTTCTGATAGTTTAGTCTGGTGAACTATTTAATCGAAGCCCCTTACCTTTAACCTTTAGGTAAGAGGTAGTTTACTATATTCCCAATGACTGAAGCATACGTTTATATGATTCCATAGTAGGTATAAGTATAAAATAACCACTTATATCTACATCCATGTCTTTAAACTGAGATTCAATTAATAATGCTTCATCACCCACTTTACCAAATTCGATTGCTGGAACACTTAAGATGGCTCCTGCCATATCTACTGCAAGATATGGCACAGATGAAATAATAAGCATGTTAGTAAGTGAAGAAATAGAAGATAGATATGAACCCGTAATAATGTTTCCGATTTCTTTTAGAGCAGATTCCTCTATCTCATTAAATCCGCCTGTTTCAGGGGATGGTGGCTGACCACAACCCATAAGTTGGTTTACAAGCATATGAGCAGATGTCGTTCTAAGTACAAACAACATCATTCCGTCTACATCACCTTCAAGGGAGAGCAAAATCCCTGCAACCAAAGTTTCTGCTCCTCCGATTATCTCTGCCAGTTCATTGAAAGGCAGAACTGCAACCTTTGGAATATTCATATCAATACGTGCATTGATAAGCTGCGACAATGCTGTAGTTGCATTACCCGCACCGATATTCCCTATTTCTTTCAGGATATCCAGTTCCAAAATTTCAGTATCTTGATTCTGCATAAAAATCACCTCTATTCCTCAAATGGATTTTATACAACATCTCTGCCTTCCCTGCCCACAATTACAGCTGAAATATTAAGTAAAGAAATTAGACCATTACTATGTTTTCCTACTCCGCTTAAGTACTGGACCAAAGGGTCTGACGGGTCTGATGTATTTGCTTTGTCTATTGAACCACTGTCCAATGTAACAACCTCTTTCACCTCGTCTACTATTATACCTATTGCAGACTGTGGCTCAAGCTTTATTATAATAATACGTGTTGCATTGGTAAATTCATCAGGTGCAAGACCAAACTTTAAGCGAAGGCTCATTACGGGTATAATTTCACCACGCAGGTTTATAACACCTTTAAAATAGTGCTGTGCTTTTGGCACTCTTGTTATTCTCTGGTTTCTTACAATGTTATCAACATATTTTATATCTATTCCATATTGTTCTGTCCCAAGGCACACAACTATATACTGTTTGCCCTCGGCTATGCCAAAATTATGTACGCCCTGTATATCTTCCATTGCTTCTGCCTCCCTCTATACTAGTGCATTTACTTCAAGAATTAAAGCAATCTCGCCATCGCCAAGAATTGTAGCACCGCCTATCATCTTGCTGCAATTAATATAACTTCCAATTGACTTGATAACTATTTCCTGTTGTCCGATAAGATTATCTACAACAAGTCCTGCAAGCCTGTCACCTTTCTTCACAATTACAACTGTCAGAATATCAACATCATCATTGCCTGCTTTGATATCAAGAATTTGGTCTAGACGTATAAGCGGAATAACTGTGCCTCTGAGATTGATAACTTCTTTCGTCTGTACAGATTTAATATCTGTCACAAGTACATCTTCTATAGTTTCAATGCTGCCAAGTGGTATAGCATATTTTTCAGGTCCAAGTTCAACCATAAGTGCCTGTATAATTGCAAGTGTAAGCGGAAGCCTTATTATAAAGCTGCTGCCTTCACCTATGACAGTTTTACACTCAATATTGCCTCCAAGACCTTCGATTTTAGTTTTAACAACATCAAGTCCAACACCACGACCTGATACATCGGTAACTTGTTCTGCTGTAGAAAAACTAGGTCTGAATAAAAGGTCAATAATTTCTTTATCACTCATATGGTCTGCCTGTTCAGCAGTCAGTGTACCTTTTTCAATTGCCTTGTTTCTAACTTTTTCAATGTTGATACCAGCTCCATCATCACGCACCTCTATGTTGACATTGTTGCCATCCTGATATGCGTCCAGATAGATATTACCGACTTCTTCTTTGCCTAATGCAATACGCTCCTCGTTAGACTCTAAGCCATGGTCTGCCGAATTTCTCAAAAGGTGCTGTAAAGGGTCTCCGATTTCATCAATAACTGTACGGTCAAGCTCTGTCTCCTCACCAGTCATATGAAGTTCCATCTTTTTGCCGAGTTTTTTACTTAAATCCCTTATCATACGTGGGAAACGGCTTACTACGCTCTCAATAGGTACCATCCTCACTTTCATAACAGATTCGTGAAGATTGGTAGTTACACTTTCAAGATATTCAATTTGCTCATTAAACGCTGCCGCATCATTTTTTGATTCGCCCTCGGCAGAATTAATTGAAACAAGACCATTCTTTGCTATAATAAGCTCACTCACAAGGTTCATAAGCACATCGAGTTTCTCAATATCTACACGTACTGTACGACCTACGGCTGGCTTTGCCTGTTTCTTTGCCGCCTGTTGTTTCGCCTGTGCTGGTTTTGCTACCGCCTGTGCTGCTGCTGGCTTTGCAGGCGTTTGTTTAACTGCCTTCTCTGATTCTGCCTCTTTCTTTATTGGCTCTGGCTCAGAGGTTGATTCTGTCTTTGATTCAGAATTGTCAGAAGTATCAAATGGTCCAATAACCACTTCATCCACTTCTGAGACATTTTCAACTGCTGCCTTTACTTTCTCCATGCTTTCCTTTGTAAAATATACAAGAGAAAAATCAAGGTCAAACTTCTCATCTTCAATATCTTGTATATCAGGAACTGACTTAATAACTTCGCCAAGCTCTTCTAGTGCTTTAAATACAAGAAACGCCCTTGCAACCTTAAGTATACAAGTTTCATGCAGATAGACTGTTATTCCAAAGATATTTTCATTTTGTGCCTTTGCCTTATCAAATGTATTCTTCTCATAATCAGAAATCTGTATGTTTTCATATTTAGCAGCACCGCTCTCTTTAGGTACATCTTCGGATACGGACTTTTCAGGTTCTTCCTTAACTTTTCCAGTTGCTGCATCCGCAATCCCATTAAGTGTATTTATTATTTCTTCATTGTCTTCTGTACCCTCATCAGAAGATTCAAGAATATTGGCAAGATAACCTTCCAATGCATCAAGTCCCCGAAATAGTACGTCTACTAACTCAGGTTTGACAGTCATGTTGCCACTTCTTATCTCTTGAAAGACATTTTCCATGTCATGAGTAAGACGCTGCATACGCTTATATCCCATTGTACCTGCCATACCCTTTAATGAGTGTGCAGCACGGAAAATTTCATTAATAGTGTCCATATTTTCAGGCTCTTGCTCCAGTATCATAAGCTGGTCGCTCAAAGTCTGCAAATGTTCTTTTGTTTCATCAATAAAAATCTCAAGATACTGGCTTACATCCATTTTATAACACCCCCACGTGTTTTGTTATAGCATCTGCAATATTTTTTAAGGTGACTACTTCATCCACTGCACCAGCATCCGCAATAGCTTTTGGCATACCATACACTGTACAACTATCCGCATCCTGACCAATAACATAAATTTTATTAGTCTTTTCCAGTTGTAAAATTCCCTGTGTACCATCTGCACCCATTCCTGTCATAACAACACAGGTTATTTCATCAAAAGAAGTCTTCATTAAAGATTCATACATTATATCAGCACAAGGTTTAAGTCCGTTTCTAGCTGCTTCTTTTACAACTTTAATTGAATGACTGCTTTTGCTCCTCTCTGACAGACGCATCTGTGAACCGCCTTTTGCAATGTAAACTGTCCCTTTCTGAAGAATATCACCATCTGCCGCTTCCTTGACATTAATTCTACTGAGTTCATCAAGCCTTTTGCTCAATGATAAAGTAAATCCCTCTGGCATATGCTGTACAAGCAGAACTGGTGCATCAAGATTAGCTGGCAAGAAAGGTATAACATACTGAAGTGCTTTTGGTCCACCGGTAGAACAAGCAATAGCTACAAGCTTATTAGTCCCTTTCCCAAGAAGAGTATGTGAATGTTTTGTCCTGTCAGACATCATTTTAGTCAGTGGTGGTTTTACAATACCCTCTGTGTGTTCTGGCAGTTTAGGTACAGTAATAGAATGTCTTGCTGTTTGCGTTTTAAGTTTGGACACATGAGCCCTTCTTTTTGCATCTTCGTTTGAAGTTTCGGATGTACGCAAGCCCACTGCGGCATACAATACTTCAATTAACCTCTGGCTAAAGGATGGTCCCTTTACTTCTGAAAGGCTGTCAGGTTTTGTTACAAAATCAAATGCACCAAGTTCAAGTGCCTGAATAGTTTCCTTTCCGCCCTCTTTAGCAACTGTGCTGACAATTACTACCTTTTCTCTGCGTCTCTGCTTATTAAGTACCCTTAAAAATTCTATACCATTCATTTTAGGCATATTGATATCTAAAACTATGGCATCGAATTTATTGCCGGCATCTAGCAGCCTTAATGCATCTTCACCGTTCACTGCATACTTTTCATTGTGTAATTCTTCATCTGAATTGATTATATCAGACATAGTTCTTCTCATAAGTGCAGAATCATCGACTATTAAAATATTTTTCATTTTAACTTCCCATGCCTTTCTTAAAAGTTACTTTCTCTCAAGCCAAAAAATAAAACGTATAATTCTCTCCCGCTGCTGTTCTGTTATTCCAATATATTTCAATCTCACATCAAAAAGATTTCTTTCACTATAAAGTTTTTTTATATGTACTACCTGACACATCAATGCAAAGTCAGGTTTATTTTTTATTTTATTTCCATACTCTGCAAAATCCAGAATGCACGCTAAGTATTGGTTCTTTTCAAGCCTTTGTCTTGACGTAAACCTTAAACCTCCGCCTCCTATATCTTCTAAAGATGCGTGTTTAAACCACTGTATACCGGAATTTTCTTTCCACGTGTCTTTCCAATTATTCGCTATAATATCAAGAGCCTTAGCTTCTGGTAAGACAGAATAAGAAACCATCGTATGGCAGGGATATCTCTGGTATCTACGCCTGTCCTGTCTTTTTAATGGAGAACTTATTTTAACCTTATAACATTTACATTCATTTTCATTATAGATAGAAGTTATATATGCCATACATTTATATATACTGTCTTTAGCATAAAAGTCCAATGTATAACAAATATTTTTCTCTAAGACTGTACTATTGTCAGTATAATCATCAGAAACTACAGCTTCAGAGTCAGATAGTATTTTTTGCAGTTTTAGATTACACTCTTGTAATTGCTCTTTATAAAAAACTATTTTACTTCCAGTTTTTACAACTTTATCAAGCATATAACACCTCTTTATCTTTTGCGGTTATGCAGTATCCGCGTGAAAATACCTGACAATCCTCCTTCAGAAGTATCAATCCTTCTGTTACTCTTGTTATTTAAAATCACCGCAAGGTCCTGTACTGCCCTTGCAGAAGGTGAATCTGGGTAAGCAAGACAGACTGGTCGTTGTTTCATAACTGCCTTTTGCAAATAGCTGTCATATGGTACAGCACCCATATAGTCCATCTTCATTCCTAAAAATCGTCCGACAACTGAATTAAGCTTCTCATATAGTTCTTTACCTTCTGCTCTGCTTTGTGTCCTGTTGCCAAGCAACCGTATTCTCAGTGCATCCTCATTATAATTCTCTTGGTTTTTAAGCGTCTTTAAAAGTACATATGCATCAGTTATAGATGCTGGCTCGGGAGTAGCCACCAGAAGAATCTCAGAACTTGAAAGTATCATCTCCATAACATTTTCAGAAATACCTGCCCCTGTATCAATAATGACAATATCTGCTATATTGTCAAGCTGATACATTGTATTTACAAGAATCCTTATCTGGTCACTATTTAAGTCTGTCAGCTCATCAATTCCAGAACCTCCTGACACAAATCCAATATTTCCGGGTCCTTTTGTAATTATCTCACCAACACTTCTACCCCTAAATATCACATCAGCAAGACTGTAATGTGGTCTTATGCCAAGCATAACTTCTATATTGGCAAGTCCAAAATCTGCGTCAAATATTACCACCCTTTTTCTTAGCCTACTAAAACTTATAGCAAGATTTAAGGATATGTTAGACTTACCGACACCTCCTTTTCCGCTTGTAACGGTAATAACCCTTGCAAGGTGCTGCTGTCTGTTTTGCTGTTTTACTAAATTTCTTAACTGCTCTGCTTGGTCCATCAGCTATTCCCTCCAAGAAGCTGTTTTGCAATTTTCTGGGCATCAATTTTAGCTATATCATTTGGAACATTTTGACCTTGTGTAATATATGAAAGCGGTGCTCCTGTTAATATACGTATATTAAATATATTTCCTATTCTATCTGTTTCATCCAGTTTAGTAAATATTATGTTATACTGACACATCTCAGAATATGTCCTTGTTATATCTACTAAATCCTGATATTTTGTTGTTGCACTCAACACTAGAAATATCTCCCTGTTGCTTTCAGGCACTGTCTTTAATATATTGCACAAATCTTCTTTTTGCTCTTTGTTATTATGTGAGCGTCCGGCAGTATCCACAAGTACAAGGTCATATCCATAAAGTTCATTCTTTAAATTTTCCATCTCTTCCGCTGCATATACAACATACAAAGGTATTCCAAGGATATTGGCATAAATTTTAAGCTGTTCTACGGCAGCAATTCTATAAGTGTCAGATGTAACAAGGGCAACTTTCGACTTTTTGGCAAGCTTCATCATAGATGCTATTTTTGCTATAGTAGTTGTCTTACCTACTCCTGTTGACCCTACAAAGAAAATATACCTTGTACGCTTTGTTTTGAGGTCGATAAGATGCGGCGAACCTATCTTTAATACAATCTTTTGATATACACTCGCAAGTATGTTGTCAAGTGTAGTATTGTGTCCAAGTGTTCCTGCTATCTCATCTAAAATCTGCTCTACATAACACTCTTCAACTTCATTTTGAATAAGCTGCTTACGTATTAAATCAAGGTATGCCTGATTTTTGTCGACAACTCTTTCCTTTTCTTCCTTTTCTTCTTCTCGGCTTAAAGTCATCTGCTTTTCAAGTAAATCCTGCAAAGTGTTCAACTTCTCTTCAATTTCTTTATTACTTTCATTGTCACTGTTGTTACTGTCATCATCTGGTTCATTTTCAAGAATCTGGCTATTTTTAATAAGCCTCTCTCTTTCAGCCTCTTTCTGTGCAGCCTTTGAATCTGGTGCTGGTGTAAACTGCACTTCATTTAGAGCCTGTTGTAGCTTGCTAAAATCAGGTGTTTCACTACTTTCAGTACTGCTAGTTTTATCCAGAGCAGAAACAGCACTTGCCTGTTGAAGTTCATCAATGGCAGCAGTCACTTCAAATGACGGCTGTCTAAAAAACTTAAATAGTCCATGAGGAACCATTTCCTTAGTATTCATAATAGTAGCTCCTGCCCCAAGGTCTGCCTTTGCAAGCTCTATAGCCTCTTCCTCTGTTTTTCCAATATATTTCTTAATAATCACTATACTGTCACCATCCCTATAGATTGTAATTCAACATCAGGGGCTATCTCATTGTATGATATTACAGTTAAATCCCTGAACTGCTCAGAAGTAATCTTTTTAAAATACATACGTACAATTGGGGAAGTTACAATAATAGGGTTCTTGCCAAGTTCCTCCATTTTGTCCACCTCATCCTTTACTGAATTTAATATATCCTGCATTTTTTCTGGTGCAAGATTTATGTATGCACCTTGTTCTGTCTGTTTAACAGAACCCATTATTTCCTGTTCAATCTTAGGGTCGAGAGTAACTACACTTGTCATCTCATTAGATGGGAAATATTTATTAGATATAGCGCGTTTTAAGCTCTGGCGCACATATTCAGTAAGTACGTCTGTATCTCTTGTAGTTGTAGCATTGTCCGCCAGTGTTTCAAATATTGTAATAAGGTCTCTTATTGAAATGCCCTCTTTTAAAAGATTTTGTAAAACTTTTTGTATTTCTCCAACAGTTAAAAGTTTTGGCACAAGTTCTGATATAAGTGTTGTATTAGCCTCTTGTACATTATTAATAAGATTCTGTACATCCTGTCTTGTCAATAGACTATCAATATTATTTCTTACAACTTCAGTAAGATGTGTGGCAATAATTGACGGTGGGTCAACAACAGTATATCCAAGTGACTCTGCTCTTTCCCTCTGTGATTCTGTAATCCATATTGCTGGCAGATGAAAAGAAGGTTCAAATGTCGGAATACCTGTAATTTCTTCTTCTACATATCCCGGATTCATTGCCATATAATGGTCAAATAAAATTTCACCTTCACTTATGGGAACACCTTTTATTTTAATAAGGTACTGGTTTGGGTTAAGCTGGATATTATCCCTTAAACGTATCATTGGAACCACACACCCAAGCTCTAAAGCTATCTGTCTTCTAATCATAACCACTCTGTCTAATAAGTCACCACCTTGATTAACATCGGCAAGTGGAATAATTCCATATCCAAACTCAAGTTCAATAGGGTCAACTTGTAAAAGTGAAACAACATTTTCTGGTCGACGTATTTCTTCAGCAGATTCTTCTTCCTCAACTTCTTCTTCAATTTCGCTTTCTTCAATCGCTGATTCAATCGCTCTGCCTGCTGCAATAAATAATATTGCATAAATAAGGCAAAGAAGTGTTGACAGTGGTGTGGCAATTCCGAGAAATGCCATTGCTCCGCCAACTATGTAAAGTACTTTTGGAATTGAAAAAAGCTCTTTTATAAGAACATTGCCAATATCAGCATTCTTTGATGCCTTAGTTACAAGTATACCTGTTGAAAGCGATATAAGAAGCGAAGGTATCTGGCTTACAAGACCATCACCTATCGTAAGTATAGTATACTTTGAAATGGCATCCATCATTTCCAGTCCCTGCATAACAACACCAAGTGCAAGACCACCGGCAAAGTTTATAACAGTAATTATAAGACCCGCTGTAGCATCACCTTTTACATACTTCGTAGCACCGTCCATAGCGCCAAAAAAAGCAGATTCAGCTTGTATCTTATCACGTCTTTCTTTTGCCTGTTCATCATTAATCGCACCTGTATTTAAGTCGGCATCTATAGCCATCTGTTTACCCGGCATAGCATCTAATGTAAATCTTGCAGTAACTTCAGATACACGCTCTGAACCTTTGTTAATTACAATAAACTGTATAATTACAAGAATAAGGAATATAATTATGCCGACTATCAGGTTTCCGCCGCCTACGAACTGTCCAAAAGTTTCTACTACATTACCCGCATATCCTTTAAGCAGAATATTCCTCGTAGAACCTACGTTAAGTGACATACGAAAAAGCGTTGTCAGAAGCAACAGCGTAGGAAAAGAAGACATATTTATAGCTTCTGTTGAAAAAAGTGCATTAAACAGTATAATCATTGCAATGCTTATATTAAACAGTATCAGTATATCCAATAAAAGAGCCGGAATTGGCACAATAAGAAATACTACTGGTACTAATATATATAATCCAAGAAACAAGTCTTGTCTCTTCATATCTCAACCATACCTTTCTTCTCTTCTTAATTATAGTTTACCTTTTAAGCCATAGACATAAGCAAGAATTTCAGCTACCATCTGATAAAGCTCTGGAGGTATCTGTGCACCTATGTCCACATTGTGGTAAAGCATCCTTGCAAGTGGCTTATTTTCAACTATTTCTATATCATTTTCTCTTGCAACATCCTTAATCTTTGCTGCAAGAAAATCTGCCCCCTTTGCAACAACGATTGGAGCTTCATACTTCGTCTTGTCGTAAAGCAATGCAACCGCTAGATGCGTAGGATTGGTAATTACTACGTCTGCCTGTGGCAATGCATTCATCATACGCCGCTGTGAAGCCTGTTGCATACGTGCTCTCTGTTGACTTTTTATCTTTGGGTCACCTTCTGCATTTTTATACTCATCTTTTACTTCCTGTTTAGTCATTTTCATATCTTCA
Organism: uncultured Lachnoclostridium sp.; assembly: GCA_947565985.1. GTDB lineage: Bacteria > Bacillota > Clostridia > Lachnospirales > Lachnospiraceae > Butyribacter. The sequence continues at coordinate 5,643 of CANOID010000006.1, read as the reverse complement.
TGAAACTTCCATTTGCGGTATCGCCAGTCTACTGCCGCTACAATAAGAAAAAGCGTGGATATTCTTATTCCAACATCAATAACAGTATTGCCAATAAGTTCTATGGCTTGAAACAATGTATATGAATACATATTCAACACCATCGCCCATTTGTCCTTTAAAAAGTCATACACAACATATATAATCACTGCTATTTTAAAGAGTGAAATAAGTAAATCCACAATCTTATCTTTGGAAAAAAGCCGCTTTACACCACTGACTGGATTAAATTTATTAAAATTTGGCTTTAGTGGTTCGTATGAAATTCTCCACTTTACCTGTGCAAGTTCCACTACAAAACACGTTATAAAGGAAAAAGCTAAAAACGGAATCGCAGTTATAACCACAATCTGTATAACACTGCCTAGCAGCGAACACGCAAGCTGCATAGTAAATTCATTATCAGTACACTTTGTAATGCTTGTGTATAAGTAGTTATAAGCCGATAAAAATTGATTTCCTACAAACCCAACAAACAGCTTGATTGCGACAAAAAATACAAACAGTGACGCAGCCGTGGTAATCTCTTTACTCTTAGCTGCCTGCCCTTTGTCACGGGCATCATTAAGCTTTTTGGCAGTGGGTTCTTCTGTCTTCTCACCGCCTTCACCATCTTTTGCGAAAAGCTGTAAATCATACTTAAATAAATACTGGATATTATCCATATAACTCCACCTTATATTATAATAACCTATTTAGCTAAAAATATCAATAACTTGTCATGGTTCCAGTGATTTCATAAACATTCCAGTAATTTCTCTCATTTCTTGGAATATAAAATCCACAATACCCGGAAGCATACCCATAATCATAAATAATATAAACAATCCTACAAAAAGTTTAAGCTGCATACCTATAACAAACATATTCATCTGTGGTGCAACTTTAGCAAGTATGCCAAGGACTATGTTTATTATAAACACACAGCAAAATATTGGAAGTGCTATTCTTATTGCTATTACAAAATAGTCTGAAACATACTTTACGATAATTTCATAAAGCCCTCCATCTATCCTTGCTCCTCCTATAGGTATACGCTTATATGACTGTACAAGTGCATCAATAATAAAATAGTGCATATCTGATATAAGAAATAAAATCATAAAAAGATATGAGAGAAAATTTGCTGTTATAGTTGACTGTATATTTGACGATGGATCTAACTGCATAGCCATTGAAAGCCCCAGCTCCATATCTATAAAATGCCCTGAATAGTTAAGTATATAAAGACAAAAACCTGAGCCAATGCCTATAATCAGTCCAGTAATGGCTTCCTTCATAACAACAGCGCTATATCCAAGTGAGCCTTGATATGATACATCTGTATAGTCCACTACATTCATCATAATAATAGACAAAAAAACCGAAATCGCTGCTTTAACCCTTACAGGCACAGAAGTATTGCCAAAAAAAGGGGCAACTGAAACTATTGAAGCAACTCGTATAAATACAAGTAATGCGTATTCAAGGTCTTTTAAAGTAAAACTCAAGCTCAATGCATTTCACTCCTATTTTATGTAATCTGGTATATTTGACACAAGGTCTTCAAAAAGACCTGTCATGCCATTAAGCATCCATCCTCCACACAGCACAATTATAAGCATAATAGCTAAAAACTTAGGTATAAATGTAAGCGTCTGCTCCTGAATAGATGTAATTGTCTGAAATATACTTATAATAAGCCCTATTATAAGTGATACAAGTAAAAGTGGTGCGGCTGTTTTTACTATTATCCACACTACCTGTCTTGCTATATCAATTACAACTCCTTCTGACATACACACACCCCTTTCTTATTTATAAACAAATGTGCTTTTTATAAACCTAAAATGAATTAACAAGTTGCCCTATAATCAAATTCCAACCATCTGCCATTATAAAAAGCAGTATCTTAAATGGCATTGAGATAGTAGTAGGCGGCAACATCATCATACCCATTGACATAAGCGTAGATGCCACAACCATATCCACTACAATAAAAGGCAGATACAGCACAAAGCCAATAATAAATGCAGTTCTAAGCTCACTTATTATAAATGCTGGTATTATAACTGTAATCGGAAGGTCTTCATAAGAACTTATAGTGTCCACATCAGTTTCATTAATATCTATAAAAAGTTGTAAATCCTTGTCACGTGTCTGTTTAATCATAAACTCTTTAAGCGGTTTAGTACCAGCTTCAAAAGCTTGTTCTTGCTTTACCTCACCTGACATAAATGGCTGTATAGCATTAGTATTAACGTCATTAAATACAGGTGTCATTATCGCAAGCGTAATAAAAAGCGCAAGACCTACAAGCACCTGGTTAGGAGGCGATGTCTGTGTAGCAAGCGCAGTCCTTATAAAATGCAGTACAACTATAATACGTGTAAATGATGTTACCATTATAAGTATTGATGGTGCAAGCGACAATATAGTAAGCATAATGAGTATTTGTAAAGTCGCTTCCAGATTAGTGCTTCCTGCATTTGATGAAATATTTAAGTCAAGGGTGTTGTCATCAGTGTCAGGCTCTCCTGCAATCTCTCCCTGTGTAGTTCTGTCAATACCCGGAGCAGTAGCACATACGTATGCTGGCATTGACGCACTAAATATAATAACACAAGCACACAGCATCATAAATATATTTAACACAGACTTATTAAGTAGGCGTTTTTTTCCTGTATTTTGTTTTTTGTTCACCATATATTTATTATTATCTTTCATCTTTTTTTTCGTCATCTTTCATATTCTTATTCTTAATCATACGTCCCATAACCTCTTTAAAAGATGCATCAGGCATAACACTTGTATTATCAAGTTCTATATCTTCCTCAGAAAGTTCTGTAAGCTTAACTATATTATCTTTTGATGTCACAATTGAAACAAACTTGCTTCCAATTCTTACTATATAGATAATCTTACCCGGGGCAAGCTGGTACGATTCCACCACCTGAATATTACCATAGCCCTTTTTAACAAGTCCAGAATTTGCATACCACTTTGTAAAATAAAATGCAAGAACAAGAACTATTATAAAAACGATAAACAACGCAATAAATCTAAAAATGCCGGTAATTGCAGAAAACTCAGTTATTACAACTCTCATATCTACACCTCCGACATTTTCACATTATAACTATTGTTATTTTGTTATTTCAGTCAATCTTATACCAAAGTTCTCTTCAATAACAACTACCTCACCTTTGGCAACAAATTTGCCATTTACAAGAACATCTACAGGCTCACCTGCAAGCTTGTTCAACTCTATAATTGTACCAGGGGCAAAGTCAAGTATTTCTTTGATTGATTTATTAGTACGTCCGAGCTCTACTGTTACTTCGAGAGGAACATCCATAATTAAATCTATGTTCTCCTGCTGCATCATAGGGCTTACACCAGCATTAAATGGTTGAAATTGTGCTGGCTGTACATTTACATTCTGCACTGGCATCATATATGGCTGTTGCATCATCGGTTGCCCCATATATGGTTGCTGCATCATTGGTTGCCCCTGCATCATGGAAGCATCAGGCATTGGTTGCTGCATCATTGGCTGTCCCTGCATCATAGAAGCATCAGGCATTGGCTGCTGCATAACTGGCTGTGGTGCTGGAGCAGGAGCAGGTGCTGGCTCAGGTTCCGGTGTTGGTGCTGGTGTTCCCATAGTATTGCTCATAAACTTGTCATAAAGTTCTCTTGCAAACTCGAATGGATACAGTTGCATAATTTGGCTGTCTATCAAATCACCAATTTTCATGTCAAATGCAACTTGAACTATCTGCCCTTCAAGGAAATTTGCAATTATATCATCATCGATAGTATCATTTAGATCCACAAGACTTGCTGAAGGCGGGCTAATATCCACTTTCCTTTCAAGCATTGAAGACAGAGATGTTGCGGCTGAACCCATCATCTGGTTCATAGCCTCACTGATAGCACTGAGATGAAGCTCAGACAGCTCAACATCTATATTAGTACCATCTCCTCCCATCATAAGATCTGTAATAATCTTAACATCCTGCTCTTTAAGAATAAGGATGTTATTACCATCTATTCCCTCTATATATGAAATGTGTATAAATACACATGGTCTGTCATACTGTTCTGACAACTCACTCATTGTCACATAGGAAACCCTTGGCGTAGTAATAGTAACTTTATTATTTAAAAGAGTAGATAATGTTGTAGCAGCAGTACCCATATTAATATTGGCAATCTCGCCAACGGCATCTATCTCTGCATCTGTCAGACGGTTGTCATCATCTACTGCAGGTGTACTGTCAGAAGAATCTAGTGAACCACCCCTTGTCAATGCATCAATTTCTTCCTGTGTTAACATTTCACCCATAGTCTTATTGCTCCTCCCTTATAATTGATGTAACCCGGACAGCATATGAATCCATTGTTGCACCCGGTAATGCAGTAAACTTCCTGATGCTCCCTACATAGACGTCAAGTTCATCATCAACTTTAGTATTAAGCTTTATAATATCTCCAATTTGGATATTAATAAAATCATTTACAGAAATAGAACTTCTTCCAAGCATAGCTCGTACAGGAATCTTTGCCTTTTCAATTATAGCTTCAATATCCTCACTATATGCACCTACATCATGCTGCTTCATGCTTGAATACCAGTACTTTGTATTCAATTTATCAATAACTGGCTCTACACATGAATAAGGTATACATATATTCATAAGTCCTTCCACAGCACCAATTCTAATGCTAAGTGTTACAATCGCTGTCATCTCACTTGGAGATATAAACTGTGCGAACTGTGAGTTAGTTTCAATACGTTCAAGCCTTGGGTCAATCCCAACAACACTTTCCCATGGGTCAACCATCAAGTTAGTGCAAATATCAAATATTTTCTCCAGTATAATAAGCTCAATTTCCGTAAATTCCCTGCTCTTAGCAAGAGGTGCACCACCACCGCCAAGCATCCTGTCTACTATAGTAAAGCCAAGATTTGTAGCAAGTTCAATGATTATATTGCCTTCTAATGGAGCAAAATTAACCACGCCTAACAGCACAGGGTTAGATAACGCATTAGAAAATTCTGAATAAGTATTGGCTTCTGCATTAAGTACCTCTACCTGTATATTCTTACGCAGATATGCGGGCAGGTTAGTAGATAAAAGACGGCCATAATTTTCAAATATAATCTCTAAAGTCCTTAAATGGTCCTTAGAAAATTTAGAAGGTCTTGCAAAGTTGTAATCCTTAACGCTCTTTTCAGGAGTTCCATTCAGCTGGTCAGCATCAAGCTCACCACTACTTAAAGCATTAAGCAGTTTGTCTATCTCTTCTTGAGATAAGGTATCTCCCATTATTTTCACCTCACACCCGGACGTGGATACAGATATCCGGTTTATTATTACAAAATTACACCTTGCTAATAATAACACACTTTAAACATTTATTAAAGTATAATTTAAAATTTAATTTAAAATGTTACTATTGGTGCATAAAGTTCTTTAATGTAATTTCAACTATAGCCTTTGTATCAAACTTTTCTCTGATTTGCTCTAAGGACTCTTTTTTAATGCGTTCCTCGGAAATATCATCATTGTTATGTGACTGCATAACAGACCTGATTATATCAGTAATCGTTGACTG
>CANOID010000005.1 GCA_947565985.1 uncultured Lachnoclostridium sp. | reverse complement strand
TACGAGGTCTGCGAAGCAGGAAGCCCATTGGCTTTAGACAATGGGTAGTTCACAATGGCAAGATAACGATTTCTTATGAACAGTATTTAGAATTAAATCAGTATATAGATAAAAGAGAAAGGAAATAAAAATGGGAAAATATAGACGTATATTTACAATAGTTATAGATTCTCTTGGTGTAGGAGCGTTGCCTGATGCAGCAGATTATGGGGATGCTGGAACGGATACATTAGGTCATATTTCACAGAGTATGGATGAATTTAATATTCCTAATCTTCAAAAAATAGGAATGGCAAATCTTCATCCCTTAAAACAAGTACCAGCTATAGAAAAACCACTTGGTTACTACACATATTTATATGAAGCAAGTACAGGAAAGGATACTATGACTGGTCATTGGGAAATGATGGGGCTTCATATTACAAAACCTTTTAAAACATTTACGGAAACAGGCTTCCCAAAAGAGCTATTAGATGAGCTATCAGAGAAAACAGGGCGTGTTATTATTGGCAATAAAAGTGCTAGTGGAACGGAAATTTTGGATGAGCTGGCAGAAGAGGAAATTGCTACAGGTCATATGATTGTGTATACCTCAGCAGATTCTGTTCTTCAGATTTGTGGCAATGAAGAAACATTTGGACTGGATGAATTATACCGTTGCTGTGAAATTGCACGTGAAATTACAATGAAAGACGAATGGAAAGTTGGTCGTGTTATCGCAAGACCATATGTGGGAAAAAAGAAAGGTGAATTTAAAAGAACTAGTAACCGACATGATTATGCCCTCAAACCATATGGAAAAACAGCATTGAATGCATTAAAAGATGCTGGATTAGATGTTATTTCTGTAGGAAAAATTTATGATATTTTTGATGGTGAGGGACTTACAGAATCTAACAAATCTAAAAGTTCTGTACATGGTATGGAACAGACCATTGAAATTGCAAAAAGGAGCTTTAATGGTTTATGCTATGTAAATCTTGTAGATTTTGATGCACTGTGGGGACACCGTCGTGATGTAAATGGATATGCTAAGGAAATTGAAAAGTTTGATGTGAAGCTAGGTGGATTGATAAAACTGCTCAAAAAAGATGATTTATTAATTATTACAGCAGACCACGGCAATGACCCTACACATACAGGAACTGACCATACAAGAGAAAAAGTGCCATTTATTGCATATTCCCCATCAATGGAAGGTTGTGGAAAACTGGATAATGCCAGTACTTTTGCAATAATTGGAGCTTCAATCGCTGAAAACTTTGGAGTTCAAATGCCTGAAGGAACTATTGGAAATTCGATTCTTGAGAAATTACACTAGAAAGGTGAATAGTATGAAAATATTATTAAATATACTTGGTCTTGTACTTAGTATAGGGCTTTGCTGGTTGCTTTCGTACAATCGTAAGGCAATTCCTTGGAAGAGAACTGGTATAGCACTTGTTGCAGAACTGGTTATGGCATTTATTATCGTGAAAGTTCCAATTGGTCAGAAAATCATCACTGTTTTATCTGATGGGATTACAGCAGTTATTAACTGTGGTAATGAAGGTCTTGAATTCGTATTTGGAGATCTTTTTACTGGAGGAACGGCGAATCTTTATGTTTTTATTGTACAGAGTTTAGGCAACATTATTTTCGTTTCTGCTTTAGTAAGTGCGTTATATTATCTTGGTGCAATAGGTTTTGTAGTTAAGTGGATTGGTAAAGCTGTAGGTAAGTTAACAGGAACAACAGAGGTAGAAAGTTTCGTAGCTGTCGCTAATATGTTCTTAGGTCATACAGATAGCCCTATCCTTGTAGCAAAATATATAAAGGATTTAACAGACAGTGAAATTTTTGTAATCTTGGTTTCTGGTATGGGAAGTATGTCAGCATCAATTCTTGGAGGTTATTCTGCATTAGGAATTCCTATGAGTTCTCTTCTGACTGCAAGTGCATTAGTTCCTATTGGAAGTATTATGGTTTCAAAAATTCTATGTCCACAGACAGAAAAAGTACAATCTATATCCGAAGTGAAAATGGATAACAAAGGTAATAATACAAATGTAATTGATGCCCTTTCCGAAGGTACAAATACTGGTATTCAGATGGTTATTTCCATTGGTGCATCTATCGTTGGTTTTGTTGGTATTGTAGCTTTAATCAATATGTTTTTAGGAATATTTAATATTAGTTTATCACAAATTTTTTCTTATATTTTCGCACCATTTGGTTTTTTAATGGGATTAGAAGGTGATGCTATTTTTATGGAGGGTTCTTTGTTAGGCAATAAATTAATCCTTAATGAGTTTATAGCATTTGGTGATTTATCTGGAAAACTTTCTACTTTAGATGCTAGAACAGCCTTAGTTTGTACAATCTCTCTTTGTGGTTTTGCTAATATCTCTAGTATGGGTATGTGCATTGGTGGTATTGGTGTTCTTGCTCCAGAAAAGAGAGGCACAATTTCTCGACTTATTTTTAAAGCTATGCTTGGTGGTGTATTTGTAAGTATTAATAGTGCATTATTAGTGAGCATTGTTTCATTATTTTAATAATTTAAATTTATATTTTTATAAGCTATTAAACTTGATAGCAGAAAGGATTATTATGGATCAAAAAAAAATTTTAGGAGCTGTAGACCACACATTACTTGGAGTGACATCAACTTGGGAAGAAATTCGTGAAATTCTTGATGATGGGATAAAGTATGGAGCAGCATCCGCCTGTATTCCAGCAGCATATGTAAAAGAAGCATCTGATTATGTACAGGGGAAACTAGCAATTTGCACAGTAATTGGTTTTCCTAATGGATATAATACAACTGATGTAAAAGTTTTTGAAACAAAGAACGCAATCGAAAATGGTGCTGAAGAAATTGATATGGTAATAAATATTGGCGCTCTTAAAAATAAAAGGTATCAAGAAATCGAAAACGAAATTCGTCAAATACATGATGCTTGCAATGGAAAAATTTTAAAAGTAATTATTGAGACCTGCTTACTTACAGAAGAAGAAAAGATTAAAATGTGTGAAATCGTTACAAATGCTGGAGCAGAATATATTAAAACATCTACAGGGTTTTCGACTGGTGGAGCAACATTTGAAGACGTTAAGCTTATGAAAAAATATGTTGGAAAAGATGTAAAAATAAAAGCAGCTGGAGGAATTTCATCATTTGATGATGCAGAAGAATTTATGCGTCTTGGGGCAGATAGATTAGGTACAAGCAGATTAGTTAAAATTATAAAAAACACTGATACTGGTTTAGGATATTAATGTCTGATTAAAAGGATGGCAAAACAATTATGGATATGTTTATAGAAGTCTTTGGATATATTGGTTCTACGCTTGTTGTGGTTTCTATGCTAATGTCATCTGTAATAAAATTAAGAATTATAAATACAATAGGTAGTACCATTTCAGGGATATATGCACTTATTATTGGTTCGTTTCCTTTAGCATTAATGAATTTCTGTTTAATTGTTATCAATGTTTATAATCTATTCAAATTATTAAAATCTAAACAACAATATGACTTCATTGATTCAAAAGAAGATAATGTTTTTTTGGATTATTTTTTAGAACGATATAAAGATGATATCAAAATTTATTTTCCAGGATTTAAAATAGATAAAACAGATAAAACAGAGATTAACCAATCATATATTGTTTGTTGCAATGGAAGTCCAGCAGGTGTATTACTTGGAAAACAAGAAACAGCAGGTGTTATAGATATAGTAATTGACTATTCAACACCTCAATATCGTGACTGTTCTGTTGGAAATTATTTGTATTCAAAATTGCAGGAAAACGGCATATATACACTTACATTTTCACAGGATGAATCTGAAGCACATATATCTTATTTAAAGAAGATGGGTTTTGTTAAATCAGATAATATTTATGTAAAAAACTTAAAGTAGCCATTTATGATAAATAGTTGTAGATATTCTTTTCTCTGAATATATATTATTAAATTTAGTAATATTTATTATGGAGATTATATGGCAAATAATAGTCAAATGGGAACTTCGAACGCAGGATATGATAGTGAAGATGACAGATGGCGTGTAATAGTAAAATATTATGGGGATATTAGTAGTATTTTAAGTACAATTAGTGGAGCAGAGTACACAGAACTGTTTAACAATTACGCAGTTGTCAGTGTGCCAGCTTCACAGCTTGATGCACTTGCAGATGCACAAGGAATAGTCTATATAGAAAAACCAAAAGAAATCTATTTTAATGTTAATAATGGAAGAGAAGCTTCATGTATTAATTCCGTACAAGGCAGTATTAGTTCAGTAGCAGATATAAGTATGGAGGGGCTTACGGGGAATGGTGTTTTAATAGGCATAATTGATTCCGGGGAGCGTGTTATTATATTGTCAAGTAACGCTAGTTAATAAAAAAAACTCAGTCATAAACAAATAGCATCCATAATAAAATATTAAAAAGGAGTGATACAGTTTTGACACTGGAAGAATTATCTGAACTGAAGAAAATTCCAATTATGGAGCTTAAAAGAGAGCAACTGTCAAATGCTGATGAAATTGCAATAGATTTATCAAAAAGCCCAGCCCAGCGTGTGCAGTCTTTTTTAGAGCAAGTAAAAAATCCGTTTGCACAAAATGTAGGAAAATATGTTTTGCAGATTGGATATATGGATGAAACAGAAGAAACATTAAATGACCGTATGATACTGCTTGCTAAAAAGCAAGCCAATATTTTGTAAAAAAACAATATAAATCAGGGAGAATATAAGATGAACACAAAAAATTTTTACAGTGTAGCAGTCTATCTCCGTCTGAGCCGAGAAGACATTTATAACGGCATTAATGCAGAGAGCAACAGTATCAGTGCCCAAAGAGATTTGATCTGTTCTTATATCTATAAACAGGACAATATGGAAATTTACGATATCTATGTGGATGATGGATGGTCAGGGGCAAATTTTGACAGACCATCATTTAGGAGAATGATGCATGATATAGAAACTGGTTATATTGATTGTGTAATTGTAAAAGACTTATCCAGATTAGGACGAGATTATATTGAAACCGGAAGGTTGATTTATAAGACCTTTCCGGTTTTTTCTGTGCGTTTTATTGCACTTAATGACAATTTTGATTCATTGACAGCTAATTTTAATGAAAAAACATTAGTGCTACCAGTCAAGAACTTTATCAATGATGCGTATTGTAGTGATATTTCTCAAAGGGTAAGAAGCCATCAGCAAATCAAAAGAGAAAAAGGAGATTTTATTGGTGCTTTTGCGGTATATGGATATCGTAAAAACCCAGCAAATATAAATCAACTGTTGGTAGATAAGTATGCTTCCCAAATTGTAAGAAAGATATTTGCGTGGAAAATCGCAGGGGTTAGTAATCTTGCTATAGCAAAAAAACTAAATGAGATGGGTATTCTCTCACCAATGGAATATAAAAAATCACAAGGAGAAAATTTTTCTACGGGGTTTATTACTCATATAAAGGCAAAGTGGTCAGCAGTAGCAGTAAAGCGCATTCTTACTAATGAGATGTATATAGGAATAATGGTGCAGGGGAAAAATAAAAAAGTTAGCTATAAAGTGAAACGCGTAGAAGAAAAACCCAGAGAAGAATGGGTACGCGTAGAAAATACTCATGATATGAAATTCCATAAAATAATACAATTTGAAAATATGATATCAATAAAATATACAGAAAACAAGGACTTTCAGCAAAACGTCTGTCGTTGAAAATCCTTGTTTTTATGTGTTTAGAAAAGCGGATACCAGCAATAGATTTCAGATTCGAACCCTTCTGTGATAATTTGAACCCTTCCATACATTCTCTTTTAAACCCTTTTAAGGCAAAATAAAAATGTATAAATTCAAAGATTGTTTTTACTGCAAAGGTTATCGTAAGTTTATACTAACCTGTTATATTATTTTTACTTGTAAATACAGAAAGAAACTTAATTACATCTTATATTTTACAGTGATGACGGTTTTTGATATTTTTATCAATGTAGTAATATCGTATAGATAATCTTAATCCTATTTTTACAACATATATCATTTAATGTGTAAAACAAAATATTGTAAAAGAATAAACAAGGACTATTGACATCATATTTCACAAATAGTATATTATATACACATGATTTTACAACTTATCTGGTGCAGGCTGGTTACATAGGGCATTGAAGTAGATGATAATACTACTAATACATTAAATGATTGTATAGGAATAGATTTAAGAATTAAAGATCTGGCAATATGTTCAAATAGAAACACTTATAAAGATATTAATAAAACACAAAGCGTAAAGAAATTGGAAAAAAGAAAACGCAGGTTACAGCGTTCCATATTAATAAGATATGAAAACAATAAGAAAGGGGTAAGTTACTGTAAAACAAGTAACATTATAAAAAGAGAAAAAGAACTTTTAAAAGTAATAAAACAATTAGCGAATATTAGATATAATTATTTACATGAAACAACATCTGAAATTGTAGAATGAGAGCCAAGTTTTATCTGTATAGAAAATTTGAAATGTTTACGCTTATGGAGAGTATAAGAATTGGCGAGTAATTGATATATAGCAAAAGCATATTTGTCGAAATAGGAATAAAATATAAAAGTTTACAATTTTTTATAAGTTTTCAGTAACGGTGCAAGTATGATCGTATTACCAATTCCAAAAAAGATGGAGGAAGGAAACGCACAATTGATACTGCAGAAGGACAGCATGATTGTATTGGACGCATCTTGTCCACAAGGAACTCTTGTCTACGCTAGATTGCTGCAGGAAGAAATCAGTACATGGGCGGGGTTGACTGTAAGTATAGGACGGGGGACTTTCCGGAAGGGCGATGTATTGCTGAAGATGAACGAAGCATTGGGAGACCAGCATTATACATTGGAGATTAGCGAAGAAGGTGCTTTTTTGTGTGGCGGAAGCCTGAATGCCTTGGGATGGGCTGTACAGACAATGCGACAGATTGTACGCCAGAGCGGAGGGCTGCTAACACAGATTGTAATTGATGATGAACCAGATATTAAGAATAGGGGTTTCTTTTTTGATATCACAAGAGGACGAGTATTATCATTGGAGACTTTAAAGTGGCTGGTGGATACTATGGCTTTTTATAAAATGAACCAACTGCAGTTGTATGTAGAACATACTTATTTGTTTCGGGATTTGACAGAGGTCTGGCGGGATGACACTCCTTTGACGGCGGAAGAAATATTGGAATTGGATCAATACTGCTATGATAGAGGCATTGAACTGGTGCCATCCCTTTCTACCTTTGGACACTTATACAAATTGCTGCGAACCAAAACTTTTGAACCTATGTGCGAACTGCCAGAGAGTACTGGGGATGTATTTTCGTTCAAGGATCGAATGGAGCACCATACGGTGAATGTATCTAATCCAGAGGTGCTTCCTATGATAAAACATCTTATTGAGGAATATATGCATCTGTTCCGTTCGGATAAGTTTAACATCTGTGCAGATGAGACATTTGATCTTGGAAATGGCAGAAGTAAGGCTTTAGCAAAGAAGAAGGGCACTGGCAGTTTGTATATGGAGTATATTATGGAGCTGTTTCGTTTTCTAATAGAAAATGGCAAAAAACCTATGTTTTGGGGAGATATTATAGCTCAGTATCCAGAAAAATACTATTTATTGCCTAAACAGGTAGTCTGTCTGACTTGGGGTTATAGTGCAACTCAGTCGGATTGGGCAGTGAAAGTCCTTCATGATGCTGGTGCAGTGCAGTATTTGTGTCCCGGAGCCTGTGGATGGAATACGTGGGTCAATGCAATGTCTGACAGCTATGAAAATATACGTAGGATGTGCAGTTATGGGAGGCAGTATGGTGCAGTTGGTATACTGAATACGGAATGGGGGGATTTTGGTCATATCAACCAACCCATTTTCAGCATCCCGGGAATGATATATGGTGCTGTATGGTGCTGGGGGAATAATGTTCCAGAATATCAGGAACTGAACAGGCAGATTTCCGTTTTGGAATTTGGAGATTCCTCTGGCAAACTACTTTCCTTTCTTGGTCGTGTGAATGCCCAAAATGTATTCAAATGGTATTATTTGGTTAGCATTAAGGAAGGTGTGGAAAAAAATATCGGAAGGGATAAACTGAGTGAGCTGTTTTGGAAAGAGGATCTGACAAAAATTCCTGAATGTAATCAGTGCATACAGGAAATGAAGAAGGAATTGTGTATAATCGGTCGCAGCATGGATAGCAAGAACAGAGGAATCTTAGAATGTATACAATTTTCATTGGAAGCTACTCAGATTTGGAATGAAGTTGGACTTCGCCTGTATAGTTTGCAAAAGGGAGAAAGACCAGAAGATGGGATGGAACTTGCAAGCAATTTAGAGAAATGTCTTCATTCATTTCAGGATTTATGGCGAAGGGTTGGCAAGGAAGCAGAACTTGCAAGAGTGTCTGAAGTGTTCTATTGGTATGCGGATGTGTTAAGGGAAATATAGCGGTAAGAGACAACGGCAGAAGCGTGTTTGGAGAAGCGATTCTGTCGTTGTTTTACTTTTAAGAAGATAAAAGAATTTACATGGTCAACCATCATGAGCTCTCTCTTTTTCTCAATGGTGTATATTAACTATGAACCCGTAAATTATCAACTAAAAAATTAATTCGGAATAAGGACAAACCATCTTTTCATAAAATGCCATAGGAACATTTTTATTTTTGTAAGTATCCAAAGCGGTCCTTCAATCTCTGCATTGTGGGGCTGCGTTTTATGGCATGAGATAGGGCAGACGCGAAAAAACGCCGCAGGCTTGTTTTTGCTTTAGGGGGTTCAGTTTTTCCTTTTTCATGACCTATATGTGGAGGTATTTTTATGACAGAAGAACAGAAAAATCAGATTATAAGCCTTCGGAAAGAGGGCTGCGGGTATACGGCGGTTGCGAACAGGATAGGGATTTCAAAGGACACAGTCAAGAGTTTTTGCAGAAGAAACGGGCTGGCAGGAAAACGGGCTGCAAATTTGCCGGTGTGGAACAAATGCACTGCGGAATGCCGGGAGTGCGGAAAACCATTAATGCAGATGGAAGGAATGAAGCCACGTGTATTTTGCTGTGATGAGTGCCGAGTGAAATGGTGGAAGGCACATCCCAACCAGATTAGGCAGAAAGCAGTGTACACTTTCACTTGTGCCTACTGCGAGAAGACTTTTACAGCTTATGGTAATTCTCATCGAAAATACTGCTCCCATGAGTGCTATATCAAGGACAGATTTGGATGAGGTACTGTTGATAGATAAAAAGAAATTCTAGGTAGAAAGGCTGTACCATATATCTCTTTGCGTGATAAAGGTAATGCTTGGAAAAGGTATCATTACCCAAGATAAGTTTATGCAGATTGCTACAATCCTGCTGGCACAGGAAAAAAGCCACAAGGATTTTTATAGTTTTTTCATTTAACCCTCCATTTTTGAGGCAAAATCAAAAAGTATGGAAAAATCAAAATGTGTAGAGGAAAATAAAATTGTATCAAAGATGATAGGCTTATGGAGGCAATTATATCATTAGAGGATTTTAAGACAGTTCAGAAACTTTTAGAGGTGGATACAAGGGCATCTGCTGGGAAAGCAAAGTGTCATATGTTTACAGGTTTACTATATTGTGGGGACTGTGGTAAACCAATGAATAGGCGAGTAAATAGGTACAAAGGAATAGAAAAAGTCTATTTTATTTGTTCTACCAAGAATAAAGGATTAGGTTGTACTAGGCATAGCATTTCAGAAAAAGAATTAAAATATCTTGTAATGACTGGTTTGCAACAGCAACTTGCATTGTTTTTGGATAAGAACTATGTAATAAATCAAACAAGAGACATAGAAATGCAGTTTCAAGATGTGTCAATTTTTAATAAAGAAATTCAAAAGCTTCGTAAAGAACAACAAAAATATATGTCCTTGCGTATTGGATTATATGAGGATTTAAAACAAGGAATTATCACGGAAGAAGATTTTTGGGACTTTCGCCAGATTTATGAAACACAGTATCAGGCAGCAGAGAATGCCATTATACATCAAGAAGATGCAGTTAAAGAATTATTTAATGTAAGCATATCCGCAAAGGCAAATCTGGAAATGATAAAATCTACTTTAGAAATTACAGAGTTAAATCGTGATATTTTAGTAACTTTTGTTAATCGTATTTTTGTTTATAACGATAAAAGGGTATTTTTGGAATTGCAAGCAAGAGATATGCTTGTAAATTATCTGCATTGATATAGGGTACAGAAAGGGGAAGTTGTAGTGGCATACACGTTAAAAAAGACAGAGCATATATCTTTTTCAAGAAGTTTTCATGTAGGAATTTATGCAAGACTTTCAGTTGATAGCACAAAACAAAAAAATGAGTCCATTGATACACAGATTGCTATTGCAAAACAATATATAAAAGACCATCCAGAAATGAAGCTTTATGATTGCTATGTGGATTTGGGCAAAACAGGAACTAATTTTCAAAGGGAAGGTTTTGAACGTATGATGTGGGATATAAGAAAAAAATATATTGACTGTGTAATTGTCAAGGATTTATCCCGTTTTGGCAGAAATCATATTGAAACTGGCAATTATATTCAAAATATTTTCCCTTTTATGGGAGTTCGTTTTATTGCTATTACAGATGGGATTGATACTTTTGAAACGGAATTAGGAATCGATGAATTGACAGTTAATTTAAAAAATCTGGTCAATGAGATGTATGTGAAAGATATATCAGAAAAAATGAGGTCCATAAAACGCATCAGGAAGGAACAGGGAAGTTACACTGGAGGAGTACCTCCTTATGGGTACTTTACAGAATGGACAAATGGGAAAAAATGTCTTTTTATCTGTCCAAAAACATCAGAGATTGTTAAAGAAATTTATAAGATGTTTCTGTGTGAAAAAAATATGCATCAAATTGTCAGAGTATTGTATAAAAGACAAATAAATCGTCCAAGTATTTATAGAAACACAGGGTATGTATATAGGCAGAAAGGTGAGATTTTGGAACAATGGACTGTTGGCACAGTAAAATTTATTTTGACAAATCCCATATATGTAGGTTATTTAAGTTTAAACAGCAAAGATTACAGTATTAGGCAAAAAAATCATGAATCTATTATCAGTGAGGAAGTATTTTTTCAAGTTGCTTCCATATTTGAAAAGTCATCAGTAAAATACTGCAAGAAAAGTGATTTTTCTAAGAAAATGCTAATTGATTATGATATTTATGCTGGAATATTGTTCTGTGGAAATTGTGGAAAGCGTATGGTAAGAGTAGCCAATATAAAACAGTTGCGTTCTGAAGATACAGTTTGTTACTATGGATATTGCTGCCCATCTTCCTATAGGATAGACCATTTTCACTGCCCAGTAAAGAACATATCAATGAATGTACTAGATAAACTAATAAAAATTGCTCTATATCAGGAATTTGCTCTGTCAGATATGCATTTAGACGAATTTGTAAAGGAATATGAAAAGCATATAGAAGAACGAAGGAAACAAATTATACAGAAAATTATCATATGTGAAAGACGACAAAGAAACCGAAAAATACAAGGGAGTGAATTGTATTTAAAATACCATACAGGTAATCTTTCTTTAGAAGAATTTCAACAAATGAAAAAAGAAAATGAAAAGTCAATACAAGAAATATCAAGAAGTAAAGAAGAATTGCAATGCAACTTTAATAAAATGGAGCAGGAAATAAAAGAAAATAAGGAGCTTATACAAAATCTTATTCAATGCAATAAAAAGATAAAATTGACAAAGGATGTTATATATGCATTGATTAATCGGATTGATGTATATGCTGAACAGCGAATTAAAATAACTTTTGCATTTAATATGAATGACCTGCTATGGAAAGGAACAAGAAAGAATGAAAAGACAAAAAAAATATAATCAAATTAAAGATGTGACAGATAATATACGCATTGCTATTTATATGCGTATTTCTAAAATAGATTCTAATGAAAAGGTGCAAGAGGAAAGCAACAGTATTTCTATGCAACGTATCTTAATAAAAAAATATATTACATCTCATTTTATCTCATTCCAGATTGTGGAATACAAGGATATGAAATTGTGTAAAATGATACAATTGGAGTTAGCTTAATATCTGAAATAGAAAAATAACAATTCCAAGGATGACAAGAACAATACCTGTTGCTCGATTAAGTGTTTTTGGTTGTGCTTTATTGGCAAATCGAGCAGCTATTCTTGCCCAAAGCAATGTAAAAATCACACATAATATTAAGACTGTGAAATTAGGTAACCCACCTATTGTAAAATGAGAAATAGCTCCAGTAAGGGCAGTAAATGTCATAATAAATACGCTAGTACCTACGGCTGTTTTAAGTTCGTAACCCAGCACGGTAGTAAGTATAAGAAGCATCATCATTCCGCCTCCAGCACCGATAAAACCGCAGATAAATCCGATAAACATACCACATATAACAGACTGGTTTTGTCTTTTTTTGATAGAAACGGTTTCCATATCTTCCTTTGTTGTCATAACGGGACGCAGGATAAATTTAATTCCTAAAAGGAATGTCATAAATACAGAAAAGTTTCCCATTGTTGTTCCGGAGACAAGGCTAGAAACATAGCTTCCAACAACTGTAAAAGCTAGTACACTTACCATCATAATAAGTCCATTTTTAATATCTAGGTTTTTGTTTTTTCCATAGGTATAGGCAGAAATAGCACTGGCGAGAACATCAGAAGAAAGAGCAATTCCTACTGCCATATAAGGTTCCATATCTAAAAAAGTGATTAACATGGGGCTGATAACAGCTGCAGCACTCATCCCAGCAAAACCAGTTCCCAATCCGGCACCCATTCCAGCAAAAAAAGTAATTAGAACTGTCCAAAATATACTATTCATTTTCCTTTCCCCCTTTTCGTATATCAGTAGTGCCAGTTTTATATAATCAAGTTAGGCTTAATCAAAAAGTTTCATAGTTTATAGATTTTATAAAAGATATCAGCTGTGTATCCACATACCTTTAGGTGTGTGGATACACAGCGTTCGTTACCATTACCCTTGATTTTGAATATATTTTTTAATAATCTCTTGTAAAACTTGACCTATACTACAAGCAATATATGTACATGGTCTTTGTCTGTTTTCATTTGTACAATGAAATCTTCATGTCTTTTAGCTACATCATACAAAAACTGTTTAAAACTTATTACCATCTTATAAGATTCAAAGATTTTCTTTCTATATTTTGTTACAAATATTATATGTACTTTTAAGCTATATTTTGAATGTCCGCCACGGTTGTAACTATCCATGATGACCTCGCCACCAATCTTTTCAGGTTTACCATTTTTGGTGTTTTAAATCCTTTGGGCATGGAAGAAAAATCAATTTTGTTACCATTAATATCCATAAGAACAGCGTAACCACTAGACATTCTTCCGTTAATAAAATATTCTTTACCAAAATATTTCACTTTGTCAAATTTTCTAAAACCACATATCTTATCTGTGATTATTGGCTGCTCACTTCGCACTCCTTTAGTTTGTTCAAAATCTCCACATGAAACACATTTTTTCTTGTAAAGATTACTCACTATTTTGAATAATTTTCCATCTGTTGCAATAACACAAGCATCATAGTAGTGTTCTTTTTCTATACCAAGCTGAATAGTAAATGGTTCTTTTCTTTTAACTTTAGCTTTGCCTTGTTTTAATAACAATCTTGCTATTACATTACTGCAAGGCATTAGAGGTTCATTGGTTTTTGAAATTACATACACCATTAATAATTTTTTCCTTAATATTATAAAAGCTCTGCTAAAAAGCAGGTAGTGCGTACTTAGGTATTACTGTTACCATAATACTTTTCCGACTTCAACTCGACAATGATATATAGGCTTTTTCAGTGTATATCACAGGGCTTTGCGTTACTCCAACCCAACTTAAACATACACGACAGAGCAATAGTCTGTTGCGTCAACCATAGGTGTCATGACCTAAATATCGTAGCTATCATTTCGGATAGCTCAGTCTGGTGAACTTTTGATGGAAGCCACAGACCTTTACGGTCTGTGGTAGTTCACTTATCTTTTTTACACTACACTTATATACTTGTTGTAGTTTTTGTTTCCATATTTTTGTATATCTGTTCCATATATTTAAAATATGTTTGTAAGTCTGAATCTTTAAATCCTGCGTATATTTGATTGTAAAACTCCTTTTGTATGGCATGACCTTGTTCTATGAGTGGAGCTGCTTTTTTTGTGCAAATCAGTTTTACTTTTCTGCGGTCATCTGGAACAGCAAACCGTTCCAAATAACCTTCTTTTACAAGCCTATCTACACTGAATGATATAATGTTTGCCTTAATTGCACGGATATTACTTATATCTTTTGCTGTGTTGAACTCCGGATTATTGGCTAAGAACATTAAGATATCAAAAGAATTTTGTGTTAACCCTGTCTGTCGGCAAACAGGAGAACATAAATTCTGATAGGTTTCTAACATATTATGCAACATAATTAATATATCTTTTGTTTGCATGAACACACCTCATATACTTCGATATTGGAATATTCAATATAGTAGCACTATAATGGTAAATTGTCAATAGAAAATATAAAATCATTCTGTTGAGAGAAATATTAAAAGTGAACTTTCTTTATTGTTTCTTAGTCTAAAAAGAACATGAATAGTGACAAGCCTAATATTAATAAAATTATACAAGCAAATTTATTGCTTTTTTTGGTACTATAACTGTCTGTAAATTTTTATATATTAAATAATAGAATTTTGTCAGAGAAAGAGCATTCACATTCAATATAAAAAAATGTTTTGGTTTAATTTCATTTTATTTTATAGAACAGAGATAAGAGTGGTGATATTATGAGGAAAATCAGTAAAATAGAGCCTGTTCGTTCTACTCTGGTAAATCGGAAAAAAGTAGCAGCTTATGCAAGGGTTTCGAGAGATACAGAACGGCTTATAAATTCAATTTCTGCCCAAATAAGCTATTACAGCAGTCTGATACAGAATAATCCTGAGTGGGATTATGTAGGTGTATATGCAGACTGTGGGATAAGTGGCACAAGTATATCTGACCGCAATGAATTTATACATATGCTTGCCGATTGTGAAATAGGAAAAATTGATATTATTTTATGCAAAAGTATATCAAGATTTGCAAGAAATACAGTTGACCTTTTGAAAACTGTAAGACATTTAAAAGAGCTTGGAATTGAGGTACAGTTTGAAAAGGAACATATCAATTCGTTATCAGAAGACGGAGAGTTGATGCTTTCTCTTCTGGCTTCTTTTGCACAAGAAGAAAGCCGTTCTATTTCAGAAAACTGCAAATGGGGAATTAGAAAGAGGTTCCAGTCTGGAGAAATCAGTATAGCAAACAAGCATCTGCTTGGATACCAATATGATGAAGAACAGAAAAAATATATTATTATCCCTAAAGAAGCAGAAGCGGTTCGCTGGATGTTCCAGATGTACATAGATGGCATTTCATTGTATAATATTGCGAAGAATATGAATCGTGCAGGCATCCGTTCTGTACTGGGAAATGAGTTTCAGGAAGCTTCTGTGCGTAGTCTAATCTTTAATGAAGTCTATGCTGGAGATATCCGCAGACAGAAATGTTTTATATCAGACCACGTTACAAAAACAAAGATAATAAATACTGGTCAATTGCCACAATATTATATGACAGATTGCCATGAAGCCATTATCGACCGTGAAACTTATGCAAAAGTTCAGGCAGAAATGAAAAGACGAGCTGCTATGCAAAATCATATATATCCTTTTACAGGAAAAATTAAATGTGCTATTTGTGGAAATCATTTCACAAGACAAAAATGTGTTATAAAAGGAAACATTTATGTATATTGGATTTGTCGAAGTAAAAAAGAAAAAGGTATCACTTGTAAAAGTCACAATTATTCTGAGAATAGACTACAAAAAGTATGTGCTGAACTGATGGGAACAGAAAAATTCAATGAAATTGCATTTAAAGAATCGGTAAAGGAAATAACTATTCTTCCAGATGGAAATCTTGATATAAAGTTTCTATATTAACTTTTAATTAATAAAATCGTTTGAAGATTAATATTTATTCAATTGTCAGATGTAAAGAAGTACGAAAATTTGTCGATAAACAAAAAAATAGCACAGTTATGGAGGTAAAGTGATGAAATTACTATTAGTGGAGGATGATATGGAAATAAGTCAAATGCTGCGGGAATATCTGATAACAGAGAATTATGAAATAGTTTGTGCCTTTGATGGAGAAGAAGCCTGTGATAAATTTGATAAAGATTCTTACAGCCTTGTTTTGCTGGATTTGATGATTCCAAAAATTAGTGGTATGGAAGTCATGCGGCATATTCGGCAGGGAAGCACAGTGCCAATTATCATTATATCAGCAAAAGACACTGATGCTGATATAACACTTGGTCTAGGACTTGGAGCGGACGATTATATTACAAAACCGTTTTCAGTAACAGAAGTACTGGCTCGTATTAAGGCAAATATCCGAAGAAACACCCAGTATTCTAAACCAGCGACAATTGAAAATGAAACACTTGCGATTGGTGATTTGGTTATGAATTTGGAAGATTATACTGTAACAAAAAAGAGTATAAAAGTAGATTTAACCGCAAAAGAATATGAGATTTTGAAACTACTCCTTCAAAATCCCAAGAAAGTATATACGAAAGAGCAGATGTATTCCCTGATATGGAATGATGCATATTTGGGAGATGAAAACGCAGTCAATGTTCATATTAGCAGGTTAAGAAACAAGATTGAGGATAACCCAAGAACTCCTAAATATATCATTACTGTCTGGGGTATTGGGTATAAGTTGGGAAATTTGTTATGAGTGATATGGTTATTATTTTCTTTTTGTTAATCTGCATTGCAGTACTAACCAGTATTATTATATATCAGCAGTTTGTTTTTCGGACAGGAATACAGGAAAAATTAAAGGAAATTAGTCAGAAACTACAAGAAATCCAAGATACAGACAGTGACGAAAATGTTATGGTTTTTACGGATAATAAAGTCCTTATGAGTTTAGCAGCACAGATTAATCGTCTGTTAGAAAAACAGAAAAAAGCAAGGGTGGATTTCCAGCGTTCAGAAATTGCTTCAAAGAAAATGCTTTCTAATATTTCACATGATATAAAAACACCCATGACAGTTATTTTAGGCTATTTGGAGATTATGCGGCTGAATCGTTCAGAGGAAAATGAAATGCTTATAAAGGTAGAACAGAAAGCACAAAAAGTTATGGAACTGATTAATCAGTTTTTCACTTTAGCCAAGCTAGAAGCGGGAGACACAAATATAGAAATTTCAAAAATAGATATTTGTGAATGCTGTCGGGAAAGTGTTCTGGATTTTTATGAACTGTTGGTACAAAGGGGATTTCAAGTGGAGATTGATATTCCAGAAGATGCAATTTTTGTTTTGGGGAACAGTGATGCCCTGCACCGAATTTTGTTCAATCTTATTTCTAATGTTGTACGGTATGGTTCTGATGGAAAGTACCTAGGAATATTTCTAAGGTGGGATGAGAAATACATTTATATAGATGTAGTGGATAAAGGAAAAGGAATAGACAAGGCGTTTGCACAGAATGTATTTGAGCGACTGTTTACTATGGAGGATTCCAGAAACCGGGAAATACAAGGCAATGGTTTGGGACTTACTATTGCTAGAAATCTGGCACGTCAGCTTGGTGGTGAAATCACTCTTGACAGTAAACCAAGTGTAAAAACTATTTTTACGATAAAACTACAGATATTTTACTACTAATATTTCAAAGAAAGAAATTCGTAAGAATTTATCAAGAGTTTTGAAAATTTTAACTGCTAGAATGGTTATTAGAAAGGAGGCAAAGAATATGCCATATATTTTACAGACGAACAAGCTTACAAAAACCATCGGCAGTAAAAATCTTGTAACAGATGTGTCCATGCACGTTAAAAAGGGTGAAATCTATGGTTTCTTAGGTCCTAATGGTGCTGGCAAAACAACAGTTATGAAGATGATAACAAATCTATGGAAACCAACAAATGGCAGTATTGAGTTGTTTGGACAAAAACTTACACCAACTTCCTATGAAGTGTTTAAGCGTATGGGAAGCATCATAGAATTTCCAACTTTTTATGACCATTTAAGCGGAAAGGAAAATATGGTTCTGCATTGTGAATACATGGGATATTATAATCCTAACAGTATAGAGAACACTCTTGAAATGTTAAACATAGCTGATGCAGGTGAAAAACCAGTACGTGAGTTTTCATTGGGTATGAAACAACGACTAGGAATTGCTCGTGCTATACTTAGTAAGCCAGAATTACTTATTCTGGATGAACCAACAAATGGTCTTGATCCGGCAGGCATGAAACAAATTAGGGATTTACTAAAAATGCTTTGTACAGAATATGGAATTACTATTGTTGTATCTAGTCATATTCTTTCTGAGGTTGAAAGCATTGCTGATACGATTGGTGTGATCAATCATGGCATACTTAAGAAAGAAGTCACTATGAAAGAGATATCAGAAATGAGCCTCGCCTATATTGAGTTAAGCGTCATTAATACAAGGCAGGCTTGCTATGTACTGGCTGACAAGTTAGGGCTTAATAATTTTAAAATTGTAGAGGATGAAAAAATCCGTATTTATGACCATTGTGTATCTACACAAGAATTATCAAAAGTTCTGGCATTAAATGATGTAGAGATTGTTGCTGTTGGAAAAAAAGCAGAATCTTTGGAAGATTATTTCTTAAAAATAACAGGGGAGGTATAGTGACAATGTTTAAATTGATCAAACTTGAATGGAAAAAGAATAATATCAGAAAATATATACGAAATGCGGTGATCCTTGCAGTGATTCTCTGTTTTTTTATTTTTGCTCTGGCTTATTTAGGCATAGCCAATGATCCAGATACTGGCGTGCCAGATGCAGCACCAGGAAATGAAATGATATCTTCCTCAATCGAACTGCTTACCAGCATTTCTTTTTTAATATTTACCAGTGTAATGCTATCTTCCTTTATTGTTACTGTATATAAAAATAAAATTATGAATCTGATGTTCACTTATCCAATCAGGCGACAGAAGATTGTGGTTTCCCAGATGTTAGCCGTATGGATTTTTAACTTTATCGCGTTAGTTGTGACAAAGCTGTTGATTTATGGTTGTATTTCTGCAGGTTCTTATTTTATGACATCTGCATTTCCAATTGATTTTAATATGGCAAGTCTGTCGTTTTATGTACAGCTCATTTTAAAATCGGTAGTAATCGTAAGTATGAGTTTTATTGCCTTGTTTGTTGGTCTTGTTATGAAATCATCAAAAGCAACGATTATTTCATCTTTCCTGTTAATTTTTCTGACGCAGGCCAACATAGGTGATTTTACAATAAAAAATAATTTAATGGTTCCTATAGTTTTAATGCTGGTATCTCTTATATTTGCAGTTTTTTCAGTGTATAATGTGGAAACTAAAGATTTATAATGTCATTAAAATGAAAAACGTACACCCCCTGCAACAATAAATATTGGCAGGGGATGTTTGTGTTATTATGATTCTAACATACTGATTATTTCTTGTATTTCAAGTGTAGCATCTTCCACACGTAACGCAACTTCTTCACTCCAAAACCTACTTCCGCCCGATAGTTCGTCAATCAGATTGAAAATAGCAACTGCATCTGCAATAGGTATAAAACCACTTGTTTGCCACTCAGGTAAATGTTCATTAAAATAGTTTTTGATATCTATAAATATTTGCTCATTAAAGA
This sequence comes from uncultured Lachnoclostridium sp., assembly GCA_947565985.1. Classification (GTDB taxonomy): domain Bacteria; phylum Bacillota; class Clostridia; order Lachnospirales; family Lachnospiraceae; genus Butyribacter. The sequence goes on along the minus strand of CANOID010000005.1, from coordinate 34,384 downwards.
AATTCTTAAAACGTAATTCTACCAGTAATCCATTTTCGCCTTGAACCATATCAGAGATAGTCATTTTAATTCCTCCTTGTCTCTTAAAATTATACGATATAATAAGTATAGCATAGTCATCAATAAAATTTTAGTGCTTTATTAATAAATTATTGGTTTAAAAACTATGGACGCGAATAGTGACAAGCTTAACATTCATACAATAACACCAAATGATGATATAAACATCCAGATCAGATAAAACAAAAAGTGGTTTATTTTTTTATATGTGCTGGTTGCAGAAAAAAATGCACAGTGTATGGCAATTTACACAGAAAATATTGCCTATATGAATATTAACTTAGAAGCTGTTTTAAAGGTGGTGATATCAATGGATAAAAAAAAGTTTCGGGCAGAAAAGTTATACAGTATATCTATTTCAATAGCAAAGTCAATGCTTGAAAAAGGAATTATTTCAAAGAAAGAATATATGCAAATTGATACAATTCTGCTCAATAAATACCAACCAATTTTGGGTACATTACTAGCTGGAAAACCATTGGCTTAATGCTCTGTTAGAATAATTGGTAGTAACGAAAGGGATTATTTCGGGTTAATATTTTCTTGAAAGTTTTAGCTCCATCAATAATATAATTCTTGATATACAACCAAATGTTTACTTTTAAACACAAAACATAAATTAAAAGTATAAATCCTCTGTGGTGAAATGTCAGCAGGGGATGTTTTTAATTGAGAAATTAGAATTGTGAATTTATTTTACAATGATTTATTCAGTTTTATATAAATGCCCACAAAACAAGTATATGGTTTAATAATTGTTTCAAAATATTGTCTATCATTAAGAGCGAAGTTATTATTCGTTGCAAGCCAATCATTCCATGCTTTGCTGAAACAATCCATTTCCCACGTTTTCACCAACTTGATTCTATTGTCATCACCAATAAGTTCTTTCCAGAGCTTTGGGCTTTTAAACATATAAGCATCATAACCAAGCCAATCAGAAAGAAGTTCTTCAGCACAGCCTGTATATTTATCTTTTAGACCAGGGATTCCAATTAAGCATACTCCGTTATCTTGCATAAACGGCAAAATCTTTTCCTGAAAAAATCCCTTGTTTCCGCCAAAATAATGATACGAATCAATACTAATTACAACATGGAATTGCTTTTTTTTAAAATGAAGATTATTTGCATCTTCACAAATAGGTGTTATCTGTTCTTCAACACCCCATTTAACAAACCGTTTTCTATTCTCTTCTGCACTTATCCATAAATCATTTGCAAAAACTTTCGCTCCAGTTTCTTTGGCAATGACAAGGCTTGTTAGTCCTGTTCCACATCCCAAGTCAAGGAGCACATCATTAGGAGCAAGTTGTAATGGGTATTTATTTAATAATTCTTCTAATATCCTTATACTATTTGGTCCCATCATAGTTTCTGCTGAAATATACGCCTTATAATTATCAATATTCATACACTTTATCTCCTCGAAATATCAATTTAACAAATATATAATACTACAAAATTTATACAATGCAAAGATTGGGTTAAATGGCTTATATCAGAGATAATGCCAAATGAAATAATTAATTATAAAAATCATACATGGTGATAACTGTTAATGCATCAAAAAAAACTAAAATTACTATTACAATAGTGGATAACAGAAATATTAAATACAATGATGAAATCAAGCCATTGTAAGCCGATAGGTGACATGACCTAAATATCTTAGTTACTATTTCTAATAACTTAGTCTGGTAAACTTTTATTGGAGACCACAAGACCTTTATGGTTTGTGGTAGTTTACTGATATTTTCCTACGTAAACTTTTTTTGCTATAGAGGTCCATTTTTTAATAAATTCTGACTTAGCATTAGTATAAGCATCCCTGTTATGTTCAAATTGTTTCCATAGTTGCAATTTCATTGTTTCATATTCCTTGGCTACTTGTGTATGCTCATTCAAATAATCTCTAAAATATAATTCGTCATTATCACCAATATAGCGAAGGTGTACATGAAAAACTTTGTCAGCAAATCCATTTTTTGTATATCCACGATTAAATGATATTCTATCTGTTTCTGTTGACATACGAATAAACCCGTTTTTCTCCATCACTTCTACAATATTCCACATATTGGAACATTTTGATACTTCAACTAGTACATCAACAATATCTTTTGCCCAAATCCCAGATATAGCTGTACTTCCAATATGGCTAATTCTCTTAATTGGATACTCAGACAATGCACTTTTTAGAAGGTTTTCAATTTCATCATAATATAGATTCCACTTATCATTATGTGCAACAAGGAATATAGGAAATAGTTCCCACAATTCTTCTAACGACATCTCCAATAACTCTTTTCTCATCTCCATAACCATTTACAAACCTACATACTTATAAATTCTAGAAGATATACTATACATATTACTTACTGTATAGTATCCTTTTTTGCATATATAAAACGATATGAGTATCATTCACATTTACAAGTATCAATATCCTTGATATTTATTTTAATTTAATAATTTATACAGAAATTGACCAGCATTTAAATGGCTTTTGTTTATCCAAATGTTTTAGCAATTCATTATTTACTTGCACTTTACAATTATCATTTCCTACTTTATTTTTCTCCACAATTTCAAATTTACTGAAACTATAATAACATAAAATTATGGATATTTCTACTCTGTAAATTTTAATTTTTAAGGCTTGAATCTTTAAAAATAAAAAATCAGATTGTTAGTGAGAAGCAAAAAGTACAAAAGCAAAATCAATTGTATTAAAAATACCGTTTACATAGAAATAACAATCTTTAACCTAATACAATTTCATTTTCCCTCTATACTTTTTAATTTTGCCTATAACAATTTGATTTTCTTATAAGTAAAATCAAAGAGTTTACTATCACTTTATAAAGTGGGCAAATTTCAAACATTTCAACCTAAACCTTTGCATAAATTTCATGGTCAATGATGGTTTCCAACTGAACGCTATGGTTGATATAATTCGATTTTAATTATGTACTTTTTGATTTTTCTATAAATTTTGATTTTATATTACAAGGGAAAAGTGCAAATTAACATTAGATAAGCACATTGAAGAGTTGTGAATATTCCACTTTCAATAGATTAATATCAAAAACCTTATCTTTGATGGCATTAAAATTTTCAATGATTTCTTCTTTTTGATTCAAGAGGGTATTAACTGTTTCTATAAAAAAGTTTCTTTATAGTTTCCTTTATATAAATGAGGTGTGCTACATTTCTTGTCATTATCAAATTTATGATTGCGCTGCCATATAATTTTTCTGTATTTGCTGTTGGAGTGCCAGACTTTCGAGCCATGCCAGCTTCCGCAGTCACCGCATTTTATCTTACTCGAAAAAATGTTTGTACAACTTTGTCTGTTTTTACCAGAATGTCTAGTTGCCATCTGATTCTAGATTACACCAATTCCTGCACTGATATAATTACTTGATGGTTGTTTTCTACATAATACGGAGGTACTTCATCATTATTGACTTTTTTCTTTTTGGAAAGAAAATTAACGATGTAGACTTTTTGAAGAAGTGCGTCACCTTTGTATTTTTCATTCGTTAATATGCTTTTTATCGTGCTGGCTGCTCAGTTCTCTTTTCCACATGGTGCTGGTATTTCATCGTTCATAAGTATCTTAGCAATGGCATAAAATGAGCGTCCTTGTAAGAAAAGCCCTTAAATTCTGCCAACAATTTTTGTCTGTTCTTCATTTACAACAAGATTTCCATCCTCGCCTCTGTCCTTTGTTAGAATTATCGAACCCGTATTACTTCGACCATTGAAAATCGTAATAATTTTTTATTAGATAAATATTCATGTACAAGCCAGAAATAACAAAATAAATATTTAAGCAAGCAAAAACCTTGATATTTAATAGCCGAAGTAATAATTTATTCGATTTAAAGTATATTAATTAAAGATAAGTAAATTAAAGAAAATCATATATGATAAAATATAAAAACATAATTAAGCAAAATTATATCATTCATAGTCACAATGTGTTTGACAACAACGGATAAATTGGTAAACTTTATATGAAAAATTTCAAAAATTAAAAAAAATGTACTATCTATTGTAAGTGCATTGTAAACATAATACCATATCAATATAGCAAACGCCGTAATACATACAATGATATTATACTGTATTTTTGCAATATTTTCAACTTAAATGTGTGAATTGTTGTTTTCTGCTCTCTTGATATAAATTTTTATCTTGGGAGGTAGTTAAGTTTGAAACTTAACTGTAGCGATTAGTCAGTAAAAAAGCACATAACAAATAACCATCTGTATTTTCCGTAAGTTTGATAACGGAAACACAGACACATACAGACCAATCTCATAAAGAATGGCAATAGCAGTCATCGGATAATTGCCTGTGAATTCCATACAGACTTCGGTACAAAAGTATTTGTCAAGCCAGTCAGACAGCTCCTTAAGATATTTGGAAAATGACGAAAATCAGGCTTGTTTAATACTATGCAAGATTATTGTTTTCAGTAATGCAGATGCAGGCATATATCCATGTTTTGTGGACATCAAGACACAGCAGTTGTTACGAAAGATTTTAAACAGTAAAAACACCTCCTACAAAAAATACGCAGGGCTGGTAGAGGCTGGTCATCCAGTGAAATTGAGTCAACTTCGGAAAAGATAAATTTATAGATTACAGTTATGCTTCATTCATCGATGCCTTAACGGATAGCCAACACCATATAGGCATACGGGGTTGATGCTATACAGCCAAGCTACTCACCTCACAGGTTTGTAGTATACCAGTTGCCTGCAAGGCAAGTATAACAAATAAAAACAAAAAGTGAAAGACAACCGAAAGTAAGTTTCATAACTACATTGGTGCCTTTCGCAGAAAGGCGGATTATATGAAAAAAAGAAATTTAGTAAAAGGAATTGCAGTAATGATGGCATTTATAGTTAGTGTTACAGGAGTACATATACAACCTGCCAAAGCAAAAACTGACAATAATGTTAATGAGGATAACAAACAGCAATATATTATACAGTTTGAAAGTCCTGATATATATGAAAGCATTACAAAGAATTATGATATGGATGTTTTAGACAACTCCATGACAAATTCACTTGATAAGGAAAATATCATTATTGCAGAAATAACAGATAGTGAAGCTGAAAAACTTGCTGATGAAACAGGTATTGTAGCATTAGAAGAAGATATCTTTGTTACAGGAAGTACTAATAATGATACAAAAGATATATTGATCAATACTGATGGTGAAAAAATATATAATATACCTGATGAAGATTCTACTGTTGACAATATTTCGTCATATGACAATGATATAGTTACCATTAATGAAAATGATAGAAAAAACATAGAATGGTCTTTAGATGTCATTAATGCTAATAATAATGAGTATACTATTGGCAACGATACAGTAAAAATTGCCATTCTTGATTCAGGTATTACAGCAACTGCTGATATTAATGTTGAAAAACGAATTAATCTTATACCAGGAGAAGAAAATGTAGAGGTTCTTTATGATGATATTTCAGGACATGGTACAGCTATTGCAAGTGTTATAGCAGGCAAAGATGACGAAAATGGTGTTACGGGTGTCAACCCAAATGCAAAAATATATTCTGTAAAAGTACTTGATGAAGATAACCGTGCAAATGTCAGCAGAATTGCAGAGGGAATATATAAATGTATAGATGAAGGTGTTGATATAATTAACATGAGTTTTGGCACTACAGGTGATTCTGAAATTTTACATAATGCTATACAAGCAGCAGATAACGCAGGAATACTTATGATAGCTGCTGCTGGAAATAGAGGTGAACAGGATAAAAAAGTGGAATATCCTGCTGCATATCCTGAAGTATTCTCTGTCGGAGCTACAAATACAAAATCTGAATTAAGTAATATAAGTTCATCAGGTAATGAATTAAATATAGTTGCACCAGGTGAAAATGTAGCTGTTCTTGGTATATGGGACGAGATAAATCTGATGGATGGAACAAGTCTTTCAACAGCCGAAGTTACAGGAGCCGCCTCTGTATTATTGTCACTTGATAACACTAAGAGTCCTGAATTTATACGTGAATTAATAAGTAGTGCTGCAAACTATAATGCAGGAACATATAATGCAGGTATCATAGATTTAGCATATGCTATATCTGTATATGATGAATTTGCAGAAAAATTCCAAACACACAAAACAGATGACATTATAAACACACAAAATATAGCAGTTTATAGCGCAGATGAGGTAAAAGCGAGCTGGCAAACTACTCTTCATGAAAATGTTCTTAATGGTTTTTCAGGTATATCAGCTGCTGCATTAAAGATTATTAAAAAAGGACTACGATATCCTGATGATTATAGGTTTGGAGATAGTTTTCCTGCTTTAAATGGTAATAGAAATTACATTGCGGACTATATATATATTGCTAAATTAGCCAGAACAACATATACAGATGGACTTTCTAATGCATTAAATGATGTAGGACATCCAATTAATGGAGATAATGGTACATATAGTGTAGCAGATGTAAAAAGATATTTGAGTAACATAAGTTGGTCTGATATACTTGGTTATGCTCCAAAGTCTGTAAGTGCAGAAAGGCTCAGGAATGACCAAGGTCGTTTTCTTATAGGAATGGCGATGCATACAGCAATGGATGCATATGCACACAGGGCACGTATAGACGGGTTAGCTTATAATGGAACACAGGCTGACCAACAGACATTAGGCAGTGGATATAGTGATAAGATAACTAAAGATTTTAATTTAAGATGGACTGTTGCTAAAAAAGTGGCTGAAGGTGCTGCAACACAATGGACAGGTGAACATGATTTCTCAATTTTACAGTTTCATAAAGCGGTACATGAAGAAAAATTATTTAAAATGCAGCATTTTCTATCATATGCTAAAAATAGTGATTCTGGATGGTCAGGAAGATCATCATCTGTAAAAACATTTTTTGAATTGAGAAAGGCAGATGAATAATATTAAATAACATAAGCCCAATTAATAAAAAACTAAACATCATAGGAGAGTATTAGCAATATTCTCCTGTTTGCAATATTATATATAATAAAATATTTTTCAGGAGAATAATAATGAGACATATAGTAAAAACAACAATTACAACTTTAACGATTTGTATATTACTTTGCTTTACACCAGAAAAGTCACTAGCTGCTGCCAAAAATCCAGATGATGTGGCAAAGTTGCAGAAGTTTGTAAATTCACAAATCACAAAAGGAGCAAAACTGTCCAAACGTATAACGGCAGATAAATTCTATAAATGGAACAAAAAAGGCAGTCTTGTTGAAATAGAATGGAATGACTGTAATCTTGTTGGCAATATTAAGCTTCCCTCTTTTAAGAATTTACAAAAAGTAACTATATATAAAAATCCTAAGCTTAAAGGCATTAATATGGGTAAAAACAAGGCATTAAAAGAGCTGGACTGTGAGGGCGGTGATGTTGGGTGTGCAACAATTGTGAGTTTCCACATTAACAAACTGGATATAACAGGCTGCCCCAATTTAAAAAAATTATCTGCAAGCTTTAATAATATAAGTAAACTGGATATAAGCAATAATGTAAATTTACAAATATGTAAAATTTCTAGCAATAAACTTACAGATATAGATCTTTCAAAAAATAAAAAACTGACGGAATTAGCATTAACAAATAACCAGCTTACACAAATAGATGTTACGGACTGTCCTTATCTTAAAAATTTATATATAGCAAAAAATTTATATACAAATATTAATTTGTCCAATAATAAAAACTTACTTGATCTTTACTGTAGTGAAAGCAAACTTAAAGAATTGGATTTAACAAATAACAAAGCTCTACTGGGGTTAGATTGTAAAAATAATAGTATTGAAAGTTTAGATTTAACACAACATAAGCAATTAAAGTATTTATATTGCCAAAATAACAAGCTGTCTGAATTAAATATTGCTACAGCTGGAAGTATTATAGAATTAAATTGTAGTAATAATAATATTGAAAATTTAGATTTATCTGGTGGCACAAATATTGATTATCTAAATATTAGTGATAATAATATAAAAGATTTGGATTTATCCAGCAATACAAAACTTGGCAGTTTGTATGTGAGTAATAATCCAGTACACCAGCTTAAACTTTATAACCAGAAAGACTTAACATCATTATTTTGCAGTAATTGTGGATTAACTGAATTAGATTTAATGCCTGTCAAAAACTTGGAATTACTCAGTTGTGATAATAATAGCCTGTCTGTGCTTAATATAAGGCACTTGTCTAAATTAGAAGATCTGAGTTGTAAAGATAATCTTCTTATTACATTAGATTTAAGTAAAAACAAAAAACTGGTATATTTGCATTGTGAAAATAACAAAATCACTAATCTCGATATAAAAAATTGCAAAAAGCTATTTCATTTTACACATGACAAAAATGTAACTATACAAAAATAATATATAATCGAGTAGGAGGAAATTTCTCTGATTGAGAAATTTTCGACCTCTCACACCATCGTGTGTACCGTTTGGTACACGGCGGTGCAATCAACTTAACAATTCACGCTTTGTGGCATAGTAGTCTGACATTAAAATTAACTCCAATTGTCAAGGACAAATTTTTTGACTCCATAAACCTAGACAAGAAGTCATATTTCCTGTCCATAGGTGTGGTTTTCAGTTGTCTTTTGGTTCTTTAAATTCTAGGTGAAGTGGTAAGCTAAAACTGGACACAGGTTGGTTACAAATTGTACAGTGCAGATGCTATTTTAAACATATAGGAGTAATGCCATAAAAGTGAACATGGGGTTCAACTTTTCATCTTTTGTTTGTTACAAATTACGCATTTTTAAATTGTCCAGAAAACCAATAAAGATTTTCATACACATTGAATGTGCCAAAAGCCCCTGTTTTCAAGGCTTTTTCTGTTACTCCAATTATTTTCCATTGTATCAACCTAAGCGTCCAGTTAGATGATGGCTTTTCAGGAACAAATTTTAATCGTCCAGGAGTTCAATCTTTACTGGAAGATGCAAAAAATGAAAAATTTGATTGTGTAGTTGTAAAGGATTTTTCACGATTTGGCAGAAATTATATTGAGGTAGGTTCTTATCTGGAGCAAATATTTCCGTTTTTGGGAATTCGTTTTATCTCTATTAATGATTGTTACGATAGTGCTAATTATAAACGAAATGCCTTGAATTTAGATATAAATTTTAAAAATCTTCTGTATGATTTATACAGTAAAGATTTGTCACAAAAAGTTAAAAGTTCGTTGTGTATAAAAAAAGAGAATGGGCAGTATATTAGTAGCATTGCTCCTTTTGGTTATGAAAAATCCCTAGATGATAGACATATGCTTATTATTTGTGAAGAAGAGGCAGAGGTGGTTCAGAAAATTTTTTCACTTGCTTTGCAAGGTGCTACTTCTTATCAAATTGCAAAAAAGTTTAATTTAGAAAATATTCCTACTCCGATAGAGTTTAAGATTATAAAAGGAAAAACCTTTCGTAAACCAAAGGGGGATAAGTTTTATTGGAGTAGCAGTGTTATTTGCAGTATATTGTGCAATCCGGTATATGTCGGAGATATACAATATGGTAAAACTGAAAAAAATGAGGTGGGAGGCTGCAACATTTTGAAAGCAAGAACAGAATGGAAAATTATCAGAAATCACCATGCTCCCATAATTACAAAAGAAGATTTTGAACAAGTCCAGAAAAACAGGAGAAAAAGCTACAGAAGAGAAAAAAAAGACAAATATAGGCATCCACTGGTTGGTAAGGTTATTTGTGGATGTTGCAAACATAACCTGCGAATAAAGAAAGAAGTAAATTCGTATTTTACTTGTGATAATCGATATGTAACTGGACTAAATGAATGTGTTGGTAGAGTAAATATCATATTTTTAGAACAAATTGTATTGTCACGATTAGAGAAGCATTTAGAAGAACAAAATCTTATAATAGAGAATATTAACAGATATAAGAATAATTTGAAAGAAAAACGTGATGTACTGTTTCAAGATATACGACAGACCAAAATAGAGTATAATAGGTTGAAACAAAAGCATTATGAGAATTATCAATTATATTCTTTGGGGAAGCAATCAAGATTTTATCCACTTCATGAGGAGATGACAAAAAAACAAAAAATCATTCAGGAGCTACAAGAACAGATTTTTGAGATAGATGAACAGATTCGTGAAACTGAGCTAGAAAATTTTATTACAAGTGGCAATTCTGTATTGATGTTGGAGGTGTTAAAGCAGTATATTGATACAGTAGTAGTATATAATGAAGAAGATATTAGAATTAAGTGGAAAATTTAATTATTATAGTTATTATATGATCACAATCTATCATTGCAATCTGGATTTTATATCACAATCTAATTTTGCAATTATTTAACAGGAGAGGGCATAGATTATACACATCCTGATTTTAGGAATACAGATGGAACTACGCGTATCTTATATATATGGGACCAGACGGCTATAGATGTTGATTCTTATGGGAGAGTTCCAGCAGGATATAAATATGGTGCAGAGTATAGCAGTGAGGATATTAATGAGGCATTGGCACAGTCTGACAGAGTAGAAAGGCTTAGGATTGTGCCAGTGACTGACAGGAGTAGTGGTCATGGTACAGCAGTTACAGGTGTAGCAGCTGGTAATGGAGCTTCATCACCTGGAAGAAGGTACAGAGGCGTTGCAATAGAAAGTAGTATAATTGTAGTCAAACTTGGAAAACGCGGAAGTTCTTTTGCCCTTACTACGGAAATTATTGAAGCCATTGATTATACAGTGAGAAAGGCGATTTTACTAAATATGCCTGTTGCACTTAATCTTAGTTTTGGCAATAACGATGGTCCACATGATGGTAATTCACTTTTTGAAAATTATATTGCAGATATAAAAGGCGTTTGGAAAAATGTAGTAGTGGTAGCATCAGGTAATGAAGGTGATGCAAGACATCATGCATTTGTGCAAATGGAAAACGATGGTAATACCCAATCCGTGGCTATTGCTATCGCTGAAAATGAAAGGAATGTACAATTGCAGTTGTGGAAACACTATCAAGATGAATTTAAGGTAAATATAGTTGCGCCAGATGGTTCAAAGCTTTTTTTAAATATTCAACAAGGAAAGGCAGAGACTTATTTATTAGGAAATAGCAGATTAAATATTTTTTATGGAGAACCATCACCTTACACGATATCACAAGGGATATTTATACAATGGCTTCCGTCGTCAAGAGGTACTAATATATCATATATTATGTCTGGTGTGTGGTATATAATATTGGAACCAATAGATATACGATATGGTGAAGTGAATATGTGGCTTCCTACAATAGAAGTTGTTGGTCTTTCCACAGGCTTTTTAAATCCATCTTCTTATACAACACTTACAATACCAGCAGCAGCAAGAAATATAATAACTGTTGGTGCATACAACGCTTTAACAGATAGTATGGCATCATTTTCAGGAAGAGGAAATACAACAGATGGCAGGTTTATGCCAACCATTGTTGCACCAGGAATTGATATTATGAGTGCTGCACCAGGCGGAGGGTATTCTTCTAATACAGGAACATCAATAGCTGCTCCATTTGTCACAGGAAGTGCTGCTCTTATGATGGAATGGGGCATTGTAATGGAAAATGACCCATATTTGTATGGTGATAAATTAAAGGCTTATTTAATAAAAGGTGCAAGATGGCTTCCGGGGCAACAAGGAGTTGATAGACAGGCAGGATGGGGAGCATTGTGTTTAAGAGACAGCTTCCCTTGGACTTGATAAATTAAAATATAACCAAAAAGAGTCTAATACATGAAATTAAAACTAGGTTTAATGTATTAGGCTTTTTGGTAATAGAAAAAACTAACTGTTGCCATAATGTGAATTTTCTGTTACAATTTGTTCATAATACAGTTGAAAAACCAACGAAAATAATGCTTAAAAATAAAAGAAAGGAAAAACTACTTAGATGAAACTCATCTAGCATATATATTTTTGTATATGTTATTAGTAGCAGGAATAAGAATGGGTAATATCTCAGAACAGATTGATGAAATTATTACCAAGAGAAAAGTACAGCTTAAATATATAGAAAGTGCAAGAGAAGCAGCAGATGCAGTTTTGGAAAATATGTATATATTTAAAGATTTCCAAAATGAAATTAGAGACAATCTTGAAACATTTCCAGTGATTGAAGGGGGTTTTGATGTTGCTGGATCTATAGAAAGTATACCAACAGAAGAATTTTTTAATTTACATAAGGACTATGTATCCGAATTGGAAAGATTTATAAAACGTTTAAACCGTGATAATCTTAATATAAGTTTTATTGGACGTACAGGGCAGGGCAAAAGTCTTGCAATGCAAAATATAAGTGGGTTGGACTCTTCTGTTATACCTTCATCTAATAGAGGAGATTGTACAGGTGCAAAGTCTATTATAACTAATTCAGAAAGTGGACCAGTAAGTGCTATAATCCAATTTTACCAAAAAGATGAAATGGTAGATATAGTGAACCAGTATCTTTTAAAGCTTACAGATGGCAGACGTTTTATAAAAGATGTGTCAGATATTCCGGCTATTAAAACAAAAGAGCTGAGAAAAACTCTTTATAAACGCAAAAACGAAACAGTTAAAGAAGAGGATTGGCTGGACCACCTATGCAAATACGTGGAACATTATGCTGATTATATTGATGATCTTGGTACTACAAAAGAAGTTACAGAAGAAGAAATTGAATATTATATTGCACAGTATTCAAGTATGGATGCAGAAAAAAAATATTATAAATATCTCGGAGTAAAACTTGCTAATATAAGTACACCTTTTCTTAACAGAGATGCTGGAAAAATTGTGTTGGTTGATACAGTTGGTATAGGTGCAACATCACTTGGCATTGAAGAAGAGATGTTAAAAGCTGTTGAAAATGATAGTGATGCAATTATATTTATGTTTCGTCCAGACAACAAGCGTGGTAAGATTAGCGATAATGAAATAAGTATAATAAGAAATATTGCTGAGAGAATTTCACCTGAATATACTAAAGAAATGCTTTTTTGGGTGATTAACAGAGTAGAAACAGGAGACAGTGGAGACAATGTTCACCAAGCCAGTGATGTAATTCAGACTATTAGACAGAGAAACTATCCTATAGCTGATGTGTTTAATGTCAATTGTTCTTCTGAAGATGAGGTACAAAACAGATTACTTATTCCTGTATTAAAACAACTTTCTTCTCGTATACAAGATGCAGACAAGCTTTTACTTGACAAACTTAATACCAAAGGTGAGCATTTATTCCAGATGTATTCACAAATTTGTCAGGCAACTGACCGTGCATTTGCAAGTTCTGCCAACGAAGATTTAAAACGTAAGTTTTATCGTAAGATTAATCCTACTATTAAAAAAGGATTGTTAAATGAACTCCGCAAACTATATCTTGACGATTATAATAACCTCCGACATATGCCATGTGAAGAACTGATGAATGCAGCAAGCGGAAAGTTTAAAAATATTATTAAATCAGTACCAACAAAAGAGATGGTTATGGACCTTCTCAGCTATGGTGATGCTAATCAGTTTAATGCCTATGAAGCCTGCACTAATATTATGAGGATGCAAATTATCGATGATTTTACAGAGCTAAACAATGTACTCTATACAATTGTTGAAAGAATGAAAAAACAGGTGCTGCATATTTTTACAGATGATGATAAAGGAAAACTTGGGCTTGTATACCCATTAGGAGATTCTTCAGATGAGTGGATTGATGGCTTTCTTAATTTAGTAGAAGGTGAGAAAAAGTATCCATTCTTGTCTGATGCTCTTAGAAAGTTTCAGTCTTATACAATTAATGTTCAGGGATTTTTAATTCATGAAATACGTGAGCAGCTTGACCCTATAGATATTTCTTTGCCAAGACCTGATGGCAGTTCCAGTGTTCCTCAAATTTCTGGTTCTATGGCACAACCTGAATTAGTTGCAGAAGAGATTGTGGAATGGCTTAAAACGTATGCAGAAGATGTGCATGACAATGTAGAGATTACATTACAGGATGTATATAAAACTCCAAACCGTTCAATGTTTGCAGCTATAAAAGATTTGTACGACCGTATTACTTATACAATGGCTGACAACGAAAGTAAAATTGCTGAGGAATGGCGGTATCTTTATGAAGATTGGATGCATCTTATTTGGAAAGATGAGTACCAGCAGCAAAGTGCTGTGAAAGTTATTGCAGATGAATGGAATGATGTTGTATCTAAACTTAAGGAGATAAATAAACCAGAGTATTTTATTATTAGGAATTGAGGAAACATATGAATATTATAAATGTGATGATGTTTGGTGGCAGAAGATGTGGAAAAACTAGCGTTATCGCTGCAATGAAAGGCTGTTTTCAGAATGTATTTGGAGAAAACACAAATTTGGACATTGAAATTTCTGACATGGCAACAATGGATGTAATCGATGAAAAAAATACTGAAATCAGCCAGTATTTTATTAATAAAACTCGCAGTATTGTAATGAATCAATCGTATGCTGCAACACAAGGTCTTATGGAATACAAGCTGGATATTTGTATTAAGGGAAAAGACGGGAAAACAACTTTAAATATTTGTGATTTTCCTGGAGAATGGCTTGATAAAAATCATCCTGATGAGCAGAAAACCCTTCAGGCTAAAATCGAACATTGTAATATAATTATGATTGCTATTGATACAGTTTACTTGATGGAAAAAGCAGCTAATCACAAGGCGGAATCAGTTGGACAGTATAACGAAAGAAGAAATTATTGTAAACACATTGCTAATATGGTTAAGGATTCTTTCCAAGTTGCTGATGGAGAACCTCCCAAAATGATAATGTTCGTTCCTCTTAAATGTGAAAAATACTATAACAGTGGTGAGATGGAGCTGGTTAATGGCAGAATTCATACTGCGTATAAAGAGATTTTTGAATTTGCAGAAGAAAATAAAGACAAATACGAAATTATAATTGCCCCAATTTTGACACTTGGAAAAAATACAGCAGAGTTTTCAAGATTTGAATATGGTGAGGATGGAGAAATTATGCTTGATACTGATTTGATGATTCCATCAATGCCAAAATATATATTTAAAGATATTTCCTGTTCATATAGTCCACAGTACTGTGAACAGCCCTTACTCTATACACTTGCCTATATTCTTGACTTAATGCAAAAAATGAGAAATACGGAAAAAGTCAAAGCGGGACTATTTAAAAAATTAAAATTATATATTCTTGAAACATACTGTGATTTAGCATCTGCCCAAGATTTTTTAGAACATAAGAAGATTATTACAGAACAGCTCAAGATGGAAAAAGATGGTTATGAAATTATTTCAGACCCACTTCAGCTAAAGGAGATGACTGTATGATAACTGTACATGTTTTTTGTTCATATAAATTGTCTTCATCAGGATTCCAATACGGAACTTTCGTATATAATCCTGATGAAAATGGGGAGTACTATTATCTGTCAGACCAGTACAAGAGTTCATTTATATCTACATCATTTAATTATGACCTTGTGAGACGAGTATGTGGTAAGCTTCCAGCAGATACAAGCAATCAGAGTTATATTTTCCTTTTTAAAAAAATATCCTATGTTTATGGAGACGAACACGAAGAGACAGGCAAGGATGTCACTATGAACATGGCATTTGAATTTGATGACTTTTCTGAATTTTCGGTTTTTATATCTGCATTTGTCAAAGAAGAAAAACAAAATATAAAAAAATTGTCCCATGAACTTGCCAACTGTATCATACCAGATTTTTCAGTTGAGAAATATAAACTTTCCATTAATAAAAAATATTTTGATATATGGATGAAAGATAAGTTACAGAGCATAAAGATTAATAAAGATTCTGATTTGAAAAAAGAAATTAGAATCACAGTTCTTTCCAACCAGTCAGATTACTGTAAGGAACTTATTGATTACTATCATTTTCATGAATATAACGAAGGTAAAAAGATATATGGACTTAAAAGAAAAGGGGAAACAGCCGACTATTATTATCCTAAAAAAAAAGAACGACAGGAAGCTTCAAGCCCCACCAAAATCCTTCGTATACTTAATAAACTTTTACATAATAATAAATTATAATAACAGATTTATTACAAAGTTTAGCGAAAATATATATTTTTACTAGACTTTTTTTGACATATGAAATTCTTGTATTATATATTTATATAATATATATAGATATATAGGCGTGCAAATTATTTTGCACACCTTATATTATCTTGCCATTTATTATACTTTAAAATATTTTTTATATGTTATTATAAACAATATAACTGACAATATTGTTGCTAAATAATCTGTTATAGGCTGTGCATACACAAGCATCTGGGCTGAATCTGTCACCGCATTAATTATAAAAAGTATTGGTATAAAAAGTAGTCCTTGTCTACACACTGATAATACAAGTGAAGGCAATGCAGCACCTGTAGACTGTATAGCATTTATCATTACAAATAATATTCCAAGAACTGGACCTGATATAATATATATTCTTGAAAATGTGAATCCAAATCCATAGGCATCCTTATTATCTAAGAATGCTGTTACAAGTGGTCCTGCACCTAAGTAGCAGATAACTGTCATAATTATGCTCATTGCAAGTGCAAGACAGGCTGAAAATTTTAAAACTGCTATATATCGTTGTCTATTCTTAGCACCATAACAGTAACCAAGCAGAGGTTGTATACCTGTTCCAAGACCTATCAAAAGCATTACAACAATCATGTTGACCTTCATGGCAACACCGAGTCCAGCAACTGCCATATTACCATAAGCTCCCATAAGATTATTTATTATAATATTTGATGTGCTCATAAGTATACTATTAAATGATGCTGGTACACCTATTGCAAATACACCTGTTGCTATATGCTCACCTGCTTTGTAGTGTTTTAATTTTATTGAAAGTATTGAGTTTTTAGATACAAGATGCAATATATAATATGCACTTGCCAGTACATTTCCGATTGTGGTTGCTACTGCTGCACCTGCAATGTTCCAGCCAAGTATTAAAATCATTATAGGGTCAAGTATAATATTTGCAAGGTTGCCAATAATCATACCAGTCATAGCTTTTTTGGCATGACCTTCAGCTCTTATTATATTGCTGAAAATGTTTGATACAATTAAAAAGGGAACGGACACAGCTAAAATATTTAGATACTGTGAAGTGTATTCCATTGTTTCATCACTTGCTCCAACTATATGGCACAGTGGAGTTATAAATATCCATATAAGTACCATGGAAACCAGTCCAATTACAAGACCAGTCCAAAAGCAAAACGAGGAAATATTTTTTGCTTTTTCTGTGTTGCCTTGACCAAGCATTCTTGAAATAAGTGAGGTACCACCTATACCAAAGAGCATTCCTATTGCCATAAAAATAAGGAATGCAGGGGTTGCAACTGATACGGCGGCAACCATAAGTGCGTCTTTTGTTTTTCCTATGAAAAATGTATCTGCAAGGTTATATACAAGTACCATTATCATGCTTATAATGGATGGTATGGCATTACTTAATACTGCTTTTGGAACAGGTGCATTTTTAAATATTTCAGTAGTTTTATCTTCCATATGTAAACACTTCCTTTCTGTTGATATATTTAATAACGTTTATTGCTCTATAAACAGTGTGTAATGTAAATATTAATCTATATTAGGATAAAATGTCAAGTAAGAAATTATTTTCTTCCTCATTATTATGGATGTCATAAATTCTTACAAAAAATGTGCGAAAATCCTACTCCTTTATGTGTCAATATCATCAATTTAAGGGTTTTCATTCAATATGATTTTAGTGAAATCCTCTAAAAATATAGGCTTGCAAATATGCGGGATTAGAGGTGTTGGCAGTATTGCGGGAATTGCAGGGCAATGTAGCAATCCGTAGCATCAGTTGGGGCAAAATACCTTTTGACCCCAACATTATGATATTCATTTGGTGTGGTATGGATAGCACAATTATTAAATAAATATATACAAAACGCTTGATATCATATGCCGAATATGTTATTATGTATACATAAGATTTAAGGAATAAAGAAAAGGTTTTGACACGAGCCTTATGCTGTCGCTAATGGATATAAAGGTATCTTTGGCAGCAAAAGTTTTAATGAAATAAATTAATCTTATATGCTTTCGAGTATATTTGGAAGTTTATGTAATTAAGAACCCAATGTGCTTTAGCCGTTGCAGTGTCAGAAATGTAGAAAACAGAGGTGGAAAAAAGAAATGTTTAAAAATGACAGGATTGAAAAAAGGCTTAAAAAGACCTTTATTGTAGTGACCTTGATGGCAGCTGTAAGTGCAGTTATATCAGTAATTGCATTGGCTATCATATGTAACCGCTATTCATATGCACTGACGCAATATGGATTTTCACAGGGGGATATAGGAAATACAATGGCATCATTTGCAAGTGCAAGAAGCTCAACAAGAGCTGTTATAGCATATTCTGACCCAGAATTAGTTGCATATAATATAACAATGCATGACGATTACAAGAAAACATGTCAAGAGTATTTTGAAGCAATGAAGAGTTCTCTTTCAAATTCAGAAGAGAAAGCAGCATACCAAGAGATTTCCGATAATATGGATAAGTTCTGGCAGATAGATGAGGAGGTTCTGACTCTTGGAAATACCCAAGATGACGCACAGAGAGAACAAGCACAGGCAAAAGCAGCAGATGAACTTGCTGCAGAGTTTAATAAAGTCTATACTGCATTGACAGAGCTTATGAAGGTCAATGTTGATAAGGGACAAAGTCTTGATAAAACTCTTAACATACTGTCTGTAATTATGATTATCGCTGTTATTGTTATTATTGCAGTTGTAATGACTGTTTCAATCAAGTTTGGAAAAAATATTGCCAGACAAATTGCAGACGGACTAGCTATTGTATCAGAGAGGATGAAGACGTTTTCACAGGGGGATTTGTCTTCAGAATTTCCTGTATTTGACACTAACGATGAAGTTAATGACCTTGCAGTTGTTTCTAAAGAAATGGCTGGTAATCTGACTGGCATAATCAATAGTTTGAATAATCAAATTAGTAATCTTTCAGATGGTAATTTTGTGTCACATATAGAAAATCCTGAAATATTTTTAGGCGATTTTTCTGGTTTAAGGGATGGTCTTGAAAGTCTCGTAGGAAAGATGAGAGAAGCTCTTTTACAGATTGATGAGGCTTCTGTACAGGTAGATGCAGGTTCAGGGCAGCTTGCAGAAAGTGCTACTGCACTTGCAGAGGGAGCTACAGATCAGGCAGGAGCTGTTGAGGAACTTACTGCAACAGTTACAGATGTTGCATCATCTTCAGAAAGAACCGCAAAAGAGATTGGTACAGCATATGAGGAGGGACTTACATATAAGCAGCAGGCAGAACAAGGCAGTGAAGAAATGAACAATCTTATAAGTGCTATGGAACGTATAAGTGAGGCTTCTAAACAGATTGAAAATATTATTGAAGAAATTGAAGATATTGCATCTCAGACTAATCTTCTATCATTGAATGCATCTATTGAGGCGGCAAGAGCAGGAGAGGCAGGAAAAGGATTTGCCGTAGTTGCGGACCAAATTGGCAAACTTGCTATGGACAGTGCACAATCTGCTGTCAAAACAAGAGAATTAATCCACAACACACTTGATGAAGTTGAAGTGGGCAATACGATGACGCAAAGGACAAAGGAGTCATTAGAAAAAGTAATTGGTGGCATTGAATTTTTATCCAATGTTTCAAAACAGGCAAGCGATTCAGCTTATTCACAGGCGGATACAATGCTTGAAATTCAAAAAGGTATTGAGCAGATTTCTGGTGTAATCCAAAGTAACTCTGCATCGGCAGAACAGACTTCTGCAACTAGCGAAGAGCTTGCAGCACAGTCAACTTCATTGAAAGAGTTGCTTGGACAGTTTACATTAGAATAATAATTTATAATATAATGTATTCGGAGGGACAGAGCGAGCGTTCTGTCCTTTATGCTTGACTTTCTATAGCAAAAATATATAATGATGTTGAGGTTAAAAGGCATTTTGCCCCCAACTGATGCTACGGATTGCTACATTGCCCTGCAATTTTGGCAATCCTACCAATACCTTCAATCCCGCATATTTGCAAGCAAATCTGCTTCTTGTCGGTGTTTGGAGGGTCAAGCTAGTAGATAGCAATTTGCATATAAATATGCATTGCTATCTACTTTGGACCATGGCATCATATAATAAATTTAATAAACAATTATAATTAAGGAGGATACCATCTATGATTAAGCTTTATGACAATGGAGTTTATCTTGTAAATGGCACTAAAATTATAGAAGATAATGCAGAAGCAGTATCAGTATTAAATGCTGAGTGTGGGAAAGCACCAGCTAAAGAAGAGGCAGCTAAAGGGACGATGGCATATAAAATATTAGAAGCACACAATACTTCTAATGATATGAAGAATCTTCATATTAAGTTTGATAAGCTCGCTTCACATGACATAACATTTGTAGGCATAATACAGACAGCACGTGCATCAGGTCTGGAAAAATTTCCTGTTCCATATGTACTGACCAATTGTCATAATAGCTTGTGTGCAGTAGGAGGGACTATTAACGAAGATGACCATATGTTTGGACTTTCATGTGCTAAGAAATATGGTGGTATGTATGTTCCACCACATCAAGCAGTTATACACCAGTTTGCACGTGAAATATTTGCTACCAGTGGTGGTATGATTTTAGGTTCAGATTCACATACACGTTATGGTGCACTTGGCACTATGGCAATAGGAGAAGGTGGTCCAGAACTTGTAAAACAGCTTTTAAACAGGACATATGATATTGCAATGCCAGAGGTGGTTGCTGTATATCTTACTGGTAAGCCACAAAAGGGCGTAGGTCCACAGGATATAGCACTTGCTATTATTGGTGCTGTATTTAGCAATGGTTATGTGAACAATAAAGTAATGGAATTTGTGGGAGATGGTGTTGCAAATCTTTCTGTAGATTACCGCATTGGTGTTGATGTAATGACTACAGAAACCACTTGTCTTTCATCAATATGGACTACAGACAGCCAAATTAAAGATTTTTATGAAGTTCACAAACGTCCAAAAGATTATAAAGAATTAAAGCCAGATGGAATAACATACTATGATGGTATGGTCTATGTTGACCTTTCGGAAATTAAGCCAATGATTGCGATGCCTTTCCATCCAAGCAATGTCTATACAATTGATGAACTCAATGAAAATATGATGGATATTCTTGACGATGTTGAGAAAAAGGCTCTTGTCAGTCTTGGCAATAACAATATTAGCTATACTCTTAAAGATAAAGTACATGGTGGAAAACTTTATGTTGAGCAGGGCGTTATTGCAGGGTGTGCAGGCGGCGGCTTTGAAAATATCTGTGATACAGCAGATATCCTGCGTGGTAAATATATTGGAACTGATGAGTTTTCACTTAGTGTATATCCATCAAGCCAGCCAGTGTTTATGGAGCTTGTTAAAAACGGTGCTATTGCAGATATTATGGCAACAGGTGCAACATTGCGTTCTGCATTCTGCGGTCCATGCTTTGGTGCTGGAGATGTCCCTCCTAATAATGGATTGTCAATTAGACATTCAACACGTAATTTCCCTAATAGAGAGGGTTCAAAAGTGACTAATGGGCAGATTGCATCTGTTGCACTTATGGACGCACGTTCTATTGCTGCTACAGCGGCAAACCAAGGAGCTCTCACATCTGCAATGAATATTGATGTAGACTTTAAGAAGCCAAAGTATTTCTTTGACAGTCAGATATATGATAATCGTGTATATGATGGCATTGGGAAGCCACAGCCAGATGTAGAAGTTAAGTTTGGTCCTAATATAAAGGACTGGCCTGTAATGTCTGCACTTACAGACAATATGATACTTAAAGTTGTATCAGAAATTCACGACCCAGTAACTACAACAGACGAGCTTATACCTTCAGGTGAAACATCATCATTTCGTTCTAATCCTCTTGGGCTTGCTGAGTATACTCTCTCACGTAAGGACCCTGCCTATGTTGGACGTGCAAAGGCTGTACAGCTTGCAGAAAAGGCTAGAGTAGCAGGTGAGAATATATTTGCGGCTTGTCCTGAGATAGAAGAAATATTTGAAAAAATCAATGAAAAGTTCAGCTCAAAACCTGAAGAAACACAGATAGGAAGCCTTATATATGCTGTTAAACCGGGTGATGGCTCAGCACGTGAGCAAGCTGCTTCATGTCAGAAGGTGCTTGGAGGCTTTGCAAATATTGCGAAGGAATATGCTACAAAGAGATACCGCTCAAATCTTATTAACTGGGGTATGTTGCCTTTCTTATTTGAAGATAATTCACTTCCATTTGAAAATGGAGACTATATCTTTATTAAGGATATTAAAAATGCAGTTATAAATAGAGAAGATACAATAAAAGCTTACGTTGTAAGTAAAAATATGAAAGAGTTTGAATTAAAGCTTGGAAAACTTACTGATGATGAGCGTGATATAATAGTAAAGGGATGCCTGATAAACTATTATCATGCACAAATGAAAGCAGAGGCATAAATAGAATAGTAATAAGTAAGCATCCACCAGTTGGGTAGTGGTTGCTTACTTATTTTTTTTACAGTTCTTCTAGTTCACTTGTCATTGGTTCAAAACATGGAGTGCCTACGTCTGGTGCTTTTTTTGAAGCATTGACTGCTGCTATTGCTTCCTTACAGAAATAGTCTTGTGCACATAGTTTCTCTATACCAACCTCTACCTCTGGAATAATATAACTTCCATCGGGCTGCATTATTCTTGCCTTTGTGTTGTCTTTTAATTGTATATCAAGTATGTGTATAACTTCTTTCTTTAGTTCTTCATCTTCAACAGGAAAAAGTATCTCCACACGTTTGTCAAGATTGCGCGGCATCCAGTCAGCACTTCCCATAAATACTTCTTCAAATCCATTGTTGTGGAAGTAGAATATACGGCTGTGTTCAAGGAAATTTCCAACTATTGAACGGACAGTAATATTTTTACTTATGTTAGGTATACCTGTTTTAAGACAGCATATACCACGTATTACCAAGTCTATTTTTACACCAGCCGCCGAAGCTTCATAGAGTGCAGCGATTATTCCTTGGTCGCACAGTGAATTCATTTTTGCCTTAATAAATGCTTTTTTACCAGATTTTGCAAATTCGGTTTCACGTTTTATAAGCGATATAAAACGGTCGCGCAGCCATATAGGTGCTATTGCAAGCTTGTTCCAAATAGCTGGCTCTGAATACCCAGAGAGCATATTAAATACTGCTGTAGCATCTGCACCTATGGCTTTTTGACAAGTTAGAAGCCCCATATCGGTATAAATTTTGGCTGTGCTATCATTGTAATTACCAGTTCCAAGATGTACATAGCGTCTTATTCCATCATCTTCCTTACGTACAACAAGTGTAATCTTGCTATGCGTTTTTAAACCTACAAGACCATATATAACATGGCATCCTGCCTGTTCAAGTTTTCTAGCCCAGATAATATTATTTTCCTCATCAAATCTAGCCTTTAATTCCACAAGCACAGTTACCTGTTTGCCATTCTCAGCGGCTGCAGCAAGAGATGCAATAATAGGAGAGTTACTGCTTACACGATAGAGAGTTTGTTTGATTGCAAGTACGTCGGGGTCTTTGGAAGCCTGCCTTACAAAGTTGACAACAGGTTCAAAGGTTTCATATGGATGGTGAAGCAATATATCGTGTTCACGTATCTGTTCAAACAAGTTATTGTTGCCATCAAGGTATTTAGCTGGTTGTGGTGTATAACCTTTTTTACGCAGATTGTCAAAACCATCTATCTTATCAAATTTGGACAAAAATGTAAGGTCCAAAGGACCATTAATTTTAAATATGTCTTCTTCATTAACTTGTAGTTCGCTTTTTAGTGTTTTAAGCAGACTTTTATCAATGCCATTTTCAACTTCGATACGTATAGCTTCGCCACGCTGGCGTTTTTTTAGCTGTCTTTCAATTTCCATTAAAAGGTCTGCTGCCTCATCTTCTTCAATATCAAGGTCTGCATTTCTCATAATTCTGTATGGAAATGCTGCAAGGACTTCGTAATTTATAAAAAGTTTTTCTATGTTTTTCTCAATAATCTGCTCCAGAAGAATAAATGTTTTTTGTATATTTCCACTTGATGGTATTTCTACAAAGCGTGGAAGAACAGATGGCACTTGGACTGTAGCAAAGTCAATATTGCCAGTATCTTCAGTGTCACCATTATTTTTTTTCTTTTTATTATAGTGTGACATATACAATTCACGGAATTGTGCATTATTATTTTTGTCTGAGCCAGCTTTTACCTTAATTACTGCACCTATATTTAAGGTTTTATTACGTATAAGTGGAAAAGGTCTTGACGAATCTATTGCCATAGGAGTAAGTACTGGAAGCACCTCTGACTGGAAAAATTCGTCAACATATAGTGACTGTTCTTCATTTAAGTCTTCATAATATGAAATGATTTTTATGCCATTGTTTAATAAATCAGGAATAATTTCATTGTTATAAATTTTATACTGTTCTTTTATAAGCTGGTGTGTTTGGATGCTTATTGCGGCAAGCTGTTCTGACGGTGTCATTCCGGCAATATCTTTCTTTGTATAATTTACTTGTACCATATCTTTAAGCGACGCAACACGTATCATAAAAAATTCATCAAGATTGGAAGCTGTAATTGCGAGGAAACTCATCCTGTCAAAAAGAGGACGGTTTCTATCTTGTACTTCACTAAGTACACGGTAGTTGAAAGAAATCCAGCTCAGTTCACGGTTATAAAAATATTCAGGTTTAAGGTAGATATTTTTTCCTGCCATATAAATCCTCCATTCAAATGTTTAAATTATTTATCAATCTTTTTAAAATTGTTTTTTCTGTTTAAGAACAGGTTTTATACCATATACTTCTTCAAAAAAGTCAGAACATTTTTTAAATATTCCTTGTTCAAGAGTAATGTCATAAAGGGTTTTGCCAGTTATCGTAAGTTTATTGCCCTGAAGCTGTACTGTAGTATTGCGGAATTTCTGGCGATGGCTTCTATCCATTGCAATTGCTATCCTTAATATTGCATTAAGTTTTGCTGCCATTATATAGTCTTCTTTTGTAAGAGAATCAGTTATATCTGCGTAATTTGGAAATCTTTCATTTGGATATCTGATAATATTTGCAATCATTATATGTTCTCTTAGTGAAATGCCAATAATTTCAGTTGACATAACTATTTTATATGAGTTTTCTCCAACGTCATTTAAGTCAATAAACTTTCCGCAACTGCTTAGTATAGCAGATATCTGCAATATAAGTCGGTCACGTTTTGTAAGGTGATTTTGTTTTTTTAATGCATCAAAAATCTTAAGAGCAATGTCTTCTACATTGTTGTTATGGTCAGTTTCACATTTATATCGCTTTGCAATAGTTCTTGAAGCAGATATCATACTTTCTGCAAAATTGTGTGCAGGTGTTATTTTTTCTTTGCGTTCTGCAAAGTCAGCCGCCATACCATCACATAAAGTGATGCCCGAAAGCCATATCTGCTCTGCTTTTGTTTCCTCAAACATAATATGGAAAATCATTGCAATAGGAAGTAAAAGAGCTGTTCTATCGGGTGGAGTATCTAATTCTTTGGAAAGTTCCTCTGGACTTTGCGATGTTATTGCCTGATAAAATTCTTCATATTCTTGTCTGTTAATAGAATCCTTTTTCTTGCCCTTGGAATCAAAAGGTTGCAGGTTGCCAAAGTGGTGGACGCTCAAATACTTTACAAAACTTGTGAGCTGGTTTCCGACAGCAATAATATTTTTGACATTATAATCAGGAATATAGAGCGATACAAAATTGTGTAAATCATTTGCTATATATTCATAGACAAGGTTTTGGTAATTGTCTGTTTTGGATTTCATGTCCTGTAAGACTTCATTAATTCTTAGAGAGCCAAGAAGAATATTCTGTGATATAAGAAGGTTACTTTTGTCAAAAAGTGAAAGTTGAATGCTGCCTCCGCCAACGTCTACAAGCAATGTACCTTTCTGAATAAGCTTGTGAAACGAATTTTCTTTAAGGGCTATTGACTTATAGCACAGATATCTCTGTTCTGAGTTGTTAAGAATTTTAATAAGGAAACCTGTACGTTGTTTTACTTGGTCAAGTACAATTATATTGTTATCTGCTTCACGTAAAGCACTAGTAGCTGTAATCATATAGTCAGTAATGGCGTATTCTTTCATTTTGGCAGAAAAGCCATTTAAAATATTACAAAGTTTATCTATAGTATGATAGCTTATATGCTGTGTTGAATATGTTTCAAGACCAAGTCTTGCGGTATGGTGTACAGATTCTATTTCATGGACTCCGTATTTTTTAGAAACTTCATAAATACGCAGGACTGTTTCATGTGAACCAACGTCTATTGCTGCAAAAATTGTAACTGCCATATGAATACCTCCGTTTAAATATTTTATATCTATATTACAATTCTAATGCATTTTTACCCAAAATACTAGTTTTATTTTATTCTTCTCGTATAATTTAATAAAATTTTCCACAAACTATACCCTGTGAATTAAATATGGTAAATTTACAGGAGGTTAAGTAAAATGGAGTGTTTGAAAATAAGTGAGGTTAAGGCAAGGGAAATTATTGATTCAAGAGGTAATCCTACAGTTGAAGCTGAAGTTATGCTTGGATGTGGTGCAGTAGGAAGAGCTGCAGCACCAAGTGGAGCTTCAACTGGAATATATGAAGCACATGAGTTAAGAGATAAAGATACTAGCCGTTATGGTGGTAATGGTGTTAAAAATGCGGTAGACAATGTTAATAAACTTCTTGCATTTAGATTAAAGGGATTGGATGCTTCTGATATTTATAATATTGACAAGAAAATGATAGAAGAGGATGGTACGTCAAATAAGAGTAAAATTGGTGCTAACGCGATGCTTGCTGTATCTATTGCAGCAGCAAAAGCAGCAGCAGAGGCTTATAAAATGCCTTTGTATAGATTTCTTGGTGGAATTAGTGGTAACACGCTTCCAGTCCCAATGATGAATATTTTAAATGGTGGAGCTCATGCAACTAATACTGTAGATACACAAGAATTTATGATAATGCCTGTTGGTGCTTGCTGCTTTACAGAAGGATTAAGATATTGTTGTGAAGTCTATCATGAACTTAAAGGTATATTAAAAATGAGAAAACTTACTACCTCTGTAGGTGACGAAGGTGGTTTTGCACCAGACCTTGCCAGTGATGAAGAAACGATTGAACTTATACTAGAGGCAGTGTCTAAAGCTGGTTATAAGGCAGGAGATGATTTTGTACTTGCACTTGACGCAGCGGCAAGTGAATGGAAAGGCAGTAAGATAGGTGAATATCATTTACCAAAAAGTGACAAAGTACTTTCAACAAGTGAACTTATAGAACACTGGAAAAAGCTGTGTGACCAGTACCCAATTAAGTCTATTGAAGACCCACTTGATGAAGAAGACTGGGAAGGTTGGAAACAGATTACAAAAGAACTTGGAAAAAGCGTGCAGCTTGTCGGCGATGATTTATTTGTAACTAATACAGAAAGACTGAAAAAAGGTATAGATTCAGGATGTGCAAACTCAATTCTTATTAAACTTAACCAGATAGGAACACTGTCTGAGACAATAGAAGCAATTAAGCTTGCGAAGAAATATGGTTACACTTCAATAGTATCACATCGCTCAGGTGAAACAGAAGACACTACAATAGCTGACCTTGCAGTAGCACTTAATTCAGGACAGATAAAAACAGGTGCACCAAGTAGAAGTGAAAGGGTTGCAAAATATAATAGACTACTCAAAATACAGGAAGAACTAGGCGGACTTGGAGGATACGGCGGACATACTGTGTTTGGTGGAAGATAGAAATTGTTATTTATTTTGGGCAGAACACCCCCACTTCTAAGCAAAGAGAAAGTGGGGGATAAGATGGTATAATGTGAAGTGAATGAAGCAGAAAAAAGCGATGCAGATATGGTAGAATAGCATTAAAAATGAATGACTTTTAGAAAAGATTGTGATACAATGTCCATATTAGATTAGGATTCAAGTATTCTAAATTTTATAAAAGGAGATAAGATAATTTATGGACTTTAGACAGTCTGTTACTATACCTACTGTGCTTAAAGTAGGTAATGGTATGTTGGACAAAATAGGGCAAATATTAATTGAGAAACAAATTGATAAGGTAGTATTGTTTTTTGGAAATGATTTAATTGAGCTGTTTGGTAGTCAAGTTATAGATGCACTAAGTAATGCAGGAGTAAATGTACTCTCTTATATGGAACTTGACAGCATATGTATGCAGGATGTAGTCGAACTTGCATTTTCTATGAATAACCAAAGTAAAGCAGTTATTGGAATTGGTGGTGGCAAAGTGATTGATGCGGCAAAGTATGCAGCATTTTTAAAAAAATTGCCTTTTATCAGTGTACCAACTTCTGCTTCGAGTGACGGATTTTCGAGTTCTTCTGCATCTATGCTGGTGTCTGGAAAGCGTACCAGTGTACCAGCAAAAATGGCATATGGTATTATTGTAGATATAGATGTGCTTAAAAGTGCTCCTGAGAAGTTTATATATTCTGGAATTGGGGATATGGTGTCTAAAATTACATCTCTTTATGACTGGTGTTATGAACAGCAACAAGGGGTTAGTATTGTAGACGATTTTGCTATGATAATTGCAAAAAAGGCAGTGAACAGTTTTGTACGTACTCCATTTAAAAGTATTAAGGATGATTTATTTTTAAAAGAACTAGTCAATTCTCTGGCTTTAAGTGGAATTGCAAATGAGCTGGCAGGCAGCAGTGTTCCAGTTAGCGGAAGTGAGCATCTGATATCTCATGCATTGGACAAATTGCTAGAACCACCGCAACTTCATGGAATTCAAGTAGGAATTGCTACATATCTTATGTCTAAAGTGCAAAATCATAGATTTAATCGGATAAATACTGTCTTTAAAGAAACTGGATTTTGGAACTATGTTAAAACGCTTGAAATGAGAAAATCAGATTTTGCGGCTGCTATAGATATAGCTCCAACGATAAAGCCACACAGACATACTTACTTGCATGAAGAAAAGTATCGTGAAGAAGCAAAACAACTGCTTTATGAGGATAAATATTTAAATGATATACTTTTTTAACAAATAAGCCATTTATTATGGAAAGAAAGGACAATCCTTATGAACATGGATATGACACAAGGACCAGTTATGAAGTCCATGCTGCGTTTTGCCATTCCAATGATACTTGGAAACCTTTTGCAACAGTGTTATAATATAACAGATACATTGATTGTAGGAAAATTTCTTGGCTCTAATGCTTTGGCAGCAGTAGGGTCTTCTTTTACGCTTATGACTTTTCTTACATCAATTCTTTTAGGATTATGTATAGGAAGCGGAGCTTTTTTTTCAATCTGTTTTGGAGAAAGGGATGAACAGGGATTAAAGGAGGGAATTTGTGCTTCTTTTGTACTTATTTTTTCTATATCGGTTGTTTTAAATATTGCTGCTTTTCTTTTTATTAATAAAATTAAGATATTTTTAAAGGTACCTGAAGAGATATGGATTGATATGCGAAAGTACCTTTTAGTTATTTTTTGTGGAATTTTTGCTACTTTTCTTTATAATTATTTTGCTTCTTTACTTAGAGCAGTTGGCAACTCAGCTATACCACTGGTATTTTTGGCAGTTTCTGTTACACTGAATATTATTTTGGATTTGTGGTTTGTACTTGGCTTGAAATGGGGAATAATTGGTGCTGCACTTGCAACTGTGATAGCACAATACATATCTGGAACTGGCATTACTATATATTCTTTAATACGTGTTCCATATTTTAAAATAAAAAGAAATGATTTACGCATAAAATGGAGCTGTATGTGTGAAATTGCTAATTTTTCGGTATTGACTTGTGTACAGCAATCAGTTATGAATCTAGGCATTTTAATGGTTCAAGGTGTAGTTAACAGCTTTGGTTCTGCAGTTATGGCAGCCTTTGCAGCAGCAGTTAAAATTGATGCATTTGCATATATGCCTGTGCAGGACTTTGGAAATGCTTTTTCAACTTTTATTGCACAAAATTATGGGGCAGGAGAAGAAGAACGCATACGTGCTGGGCTTAAAGGTGCTATATGGGCAGCACTGGCGTTTAGTTTAACAGTTTCTACTTTTGTATGGATATTTGCTCATCCACTAATGCTTATATTTGTTAAAGCAAATGAAACAGCTATTATAGCAGAGGGAATTAGATATTTACGGATTGAGGGCGCTTTTTACTGTGGAATTGGTTGTCTATTTTTGTTATATGGGCTTTACCGTGCATTAGGAAAGCCGGGAATGTCAGTAATTCTGACAGTGGTTTCTCTTGGAACGAGAGTAGTATTAGCTTATATTTTATCTGCAGTGCCCACAATAGGTGTTATAGGAATTTGGTGGGCTGTGCCAATTGGATGGATTTTGGCAGACATTATTGGATTTATTTATTATATGAGATATATGAAAGATATAAGATAAAAGATTAATCAATATAAATGATATTCCATATACATTAACATAGTCTTGCATATGGTTAAAATATATGTCATAATAAGCGTGAAAAGAGGCAAATACAATATTTTTTATGGAAAATATATGCATATGGGGGAAATGTATGAAAAAATGGAAACATTTAAAAAAGTTGTTGTTACTTGCAGCTAAGATTGCGGCTGGCAGCAGTATGGCAATTTATATTGCACAGGAATTGCAATTAGAGTACGCAGTTTCAGCAGGTACTATTACTCTCTTAACTCTGATGACTACAAAGTGGGAGACAGTAAAGCTTTCTGTATTTCGTCTAATAACTTTTGTAGTTTCAGTGTTGATGGCGTGGATAATATTTGCACATATGGATAGTATCTGGTTTTCTTATGGAGCATTTATATTTATTATTGTTTTTTTATCTGAAACAATGGGACTTAGAGCAACTATATCTGTCAAT
This sequence comes from uncultured Lachnoclostridium sp., assembly GCA_947565985.1. Classification (GTDB taxonomy): domain Bacteria; phylum Bacillota; class Clostridia; order Lachnospirales; family Lachnospiraceae; genus Butyribacter. The sequence continues at coordinate 3,221 of CANOID010000005.1, read as the reverse complement.
TCCGTAATTGGGGCACATTTATTGACCAGTCATAATTTTACAAGTGCTTCAATCTGGAATGAATTTCTGTTGGTAGTTATTGGAGTCAGCATTGCTTTACTACTAAACTTATTTCATGATAACCACAACAGAGAAAAAGATATCATTGCAGATATGCGTTATACAGAGAGCAAACTACAAGCTGCTATGCGAAATCTAGCATCTCATCTATCAGATGGAACTACAGGACAGGAAACTCTGGAGGATATCTGTAAACTAGAAGATGAACTACATGGATTTTTAAAAGAAGCATATGAATTTCAGGACAACACATTTCAGTCACACCCTGGATATTATATAAACTATTTTGAAATGAGACAAGGACAGTGCCGGATACTTCATGACTTGTATTCTGAAATGAAAAAAATCCAAAGTATTCCGAAACAAGCAGCAATAGTGGCAGATTATATGTTATATTTAGCAGATTATGTAATTGAACTTAATGAACCATCAAAACAGATAGATAGATTAAATGATATTTTTGCAGATATAGCAAAAGGGGGAATGCCTAAGACAGGTACAGAGTTTGAAGGCATGGCACTTTTATATCATATTTTAATGGATCTTGAAGAATTTTTGAATTATAAATCACGTTTTGTACAGTGTTTGGACGATAAACAGTTAAGCCAGTATTGGAACTAGTGTAAAGGTAAGAGGAGGAATGGCATGAAAAGAAAATTGTTAATAATGGTTGTGGCATCTTTTATGACAATATCATTAGTATCATGTGGAAGCAGTGGACAAAATATGGCAGATGACAAAAATAGTTCAGACGATATTATATCACCTACCAATGCAAAGATACCAGAGTATGAAGAAGATGAGGACAAGTTTACCGGAGAAAAAATGACTGATTTTTCTGTAAAAACAATTCAAGGGGAAACTTTTTCGTTATCTGATGCACTAAAAGAAAAAGAAGCTGTTATGGTTAATTTCTGGGCAACATGGTGTACACCATGTGAATTAGAGATACCATATATGCAACAGGCGTATGAACAATATAAAGATAACGTGGATATTGTTGCTCTTTCTATAGAGCCTACAGATACAAATGATGTACTAAAAGAATATGCAAAAGAACATGGTATGACTTTTATGGTAGCAAATGGTACAGAAACAGGACTTTGTGAAGTTTACGCAGAGGATTGTATACCAGTTACGTTATTAGTTGACCGTTCTGGGACTATTGTTCACTATAGTGAAGGCTCAGAATCATCTGCAGAAGCATTTACAACACTTTTTGATTCCGTAATTGGAGATGATAATTCTGGCAGTAATGATACAAAAGATAATGCAACAGATGCTATATATACAGTTACAATTACAGACCAGAATAAAGAAGCTGTACAGGGATGTGTTGTTAATTTCTGTGATGATTCTTCTTGTGCAACTGTAGTATCAGATAAAAATGGAATAGCAAAACATTCTGGTGTGGCATACCCGTATCATATACAGATTGTAAAAGTGCCAGATGGATACAGTTATGATACTTCGAAGGAGTATGTAGCAGAGGAAGATGGCTATAAACTTGCTGTAGCAGTAAAAAAGGATTAAATTTATGAAATTCATTCGTATATTAAAAAAGAAACTGCCAGTTATTATAGCTGTTTTGATTATATTGATATGTATTGGGTTAATAGCAGAAAGCTTGCTTGTTTATTTCGATGAAACGAATAGTATTATCTATAGTAGAGAAATTGCAAAAAAAGCATTAAAGCATTTTATAGCTCCAACGATATTACTTTTTGTATTAATTCTGCTTGCCGTTATATGGCATATACCAAATAAACAAAAAATATTCCCAAAAGAAAAGTTTTTTAAACAGCTTACAGCATACAAAAAAAAGAACGTCACAATAAAAGGGTATTTGCTTCTTTATTTGGTGGCACTTGTACTAATTCTTGCTGGTATCTGGAATGGCGGACTTAATGATGTATTAGTTAAGGCTATAAATATTTGTACAGAATGTATAGGGCTTGGCTAAGAAGGGGTGGGAGTCTATATGGAAAAAAAGCAAAAACAAGCTACAGGGAATCTTTCATTTAGCCGAAAGCTTATCCAGCTCTATGCTGCCCTTTTATACAATGCACATTTAAAAGGGTATATTAAAGGCAATATTTATACAGGAAATATTAAAGTAATATGTGTTCCCGGATTAAACTGTTATTCGTGCCCTGGAGCGGTAGGTGCGTGTCCGCTTGGAGCATTGCAGAATGCACTTGCATCCAGTGGCAACAAAGCACCATATTATATCTTTGGCATATTGCTTGTTTTTGCTGTTACTTTTGGACGTACAGTCTGTGGATGGCTTTGTCCTGCTGGACTTATACAAGAGATTGTCTATAAGATACCAACCCCAAAACTTCAAAAGAGTAAAATAACATATATTTTATCATATCTAAAATACATTATCCTTATTGTATTTGTAATTATAATTCCACTGTGGTATAGCCTTAAAAAAGTACCACTGCCTGCTTTTTGTAAATATATTTGTCCAGCGGGAACTCTTGAAGGTGCAGTACAATTACTTGCACATCCAGTTAACGCTGACAAGTTTTCAATGTTAGGCGTTTTATTTACAAGAAAATGGATAATTCTTATTTTACTTTTATGTATGAGTGTATTTATATATCGTGTATTTTGTCGCTTTCTTTGTCCACTTGGTGCTATTTACAGCTTATTTAACCGATTTTGCCTTATTGGCATATATGTAAATAGTGATAAATGTACGAACTGTGGAAAATGTACTATTTTATGTCCAATGGACACAAAAAAGGCTGGAGACCATGAGTGTATACAATGTGGCAAATGTATTAAAGAATGTGGTTATAATGCTATTACCTTTCAAGCTGGAAAATATATCCTGACAGGCGGAAAAGAGTCGCAAAAAGGAAGTAAAACAAAAATCAAATTTATAGTTGTAAGTGTTATGACTGTATTTCTTTGTATAGTTTTAGTGTTTAGCAATTTCTCTTTTAAGCAGGATAATTCTACAATACCAACAACTGCGAGTTCTGGCTATGAGGTGGGACAACGGATTGCTGATTTTACACTTACCACTGTTGATGGCAAAAGTTTTCATTTAAATGAATACCAAGGTAAGGTAGTAGTATTAAATCTTTGGGCAACATGGTGTACACCATGTGTAAATGAACTTCCATATTTTGAACAACTACATAAAG